>NZ_BSPB01000006.1:0-156290 GCF_030160815.1 Hydrogenophaga electricum
GGGCCGGTGGTGCATTCGCGCCAGGGGCTTGAGGAGCTGGAGCGCCACGTGATGGTCTGAGGCCGGCGGTGGGGCAGCGACGCACGGACCAGCGCTCTCGCGGCAACCCAGCCCTCAGCCTTTGTCCTTCCCCTTTGTTCAACGGCTGCCGGACCGCTTCCGGCGATTGCAACCCCATGGAGACAAGATGTTCAAGCTGACCCCTCTTTCCCGCGTGCTCGCGGGTGCTGCGCTGATCGCGGTGTTGCCGCTGAACGCCGCTGCCCAGGCCAAGGACCCCATCAAGGTGGGTCTCGTGTCGTCCAAGTCGGGCGTGTTCGCCCAACAGGGCGAAGAAGTCATTCGTGGCGTGAAGTTCGCCGTGGAGGAAGCCAACGCCAAGGGCGGGATCGACGGGCGCAAGGTGGAACTGGCTGAGGGTGACGACGAAAGCACGCCCGATGCCGGCCGCCGTGTTGCCGAGAAGCTGGCCCGCGAAGGCCACAGCCTGCTGATCGGTGCGATCCCGTCCAACATTTCGCTGGCCATCGCACAGAGCCTGGAGCGCTGGGATGCGGCCTACTTCGCGGTGGCCTCCAAGTCCGACAAGCTCACCGGCGACACCTGCCGCCCGCGCAGCTTCCGCACCGTGCATTCGGATGCCATGGACATCGCCATGATCAACGAATGGGCCAAGAGCCTGAAAGACAGCAGCTTTGCCGTGCTGGCCGCCGACTACGCCTGGGGCCGCGATTCGGGCGAATCGTTCAAACGCGCTATCGAAGCCTCGGGCAAGAAGGTGCCGCTGAGCCTGTACGTGCCGCTGGGGACCAAGGACTTTTCGCCCTACATCGCGCAGCTCAAGGCCGCCAATGTGGACGCCATCTGGGTGGCCGAAGTGGGGCGCGATGCGACCGCCTTCATCAAGCAGGCCGAGGAATTCGGGTTAATTCCGAAGACCAAGATCATCGGTCACGCGCTGGTGCAGAACTTCATCATCAATTCCACCGGCAAGGCGCTCGAAGGCACGGTCGGCAACACGGCCTACACGCCCGATATCGACAATCCGCGCAACAAAGCCTTCGTCGATGCCTGGAAGGCCAAGTTCAACCGGCTGCCGACCGACAACGAAGGGCAGGCCTACAACGGCGTGCAGGTGATGTTTGAAGGCGTCAAGCTGGCGGGCAGTGCCAAGCCGGGCGACGTGAGCAAGGCTTTGCGGGGCGCGCAGCTTGACACCGTGTATGGCAAGGTGACGCTGCGCGCAGCGGACAACCAACTGGTGCTGCCCAACTATGTGGGCCGAGCCAAGGTGGTGGACGGGGTGCTGCGACCGGTGGTGGAGCAGGTCTTTCCGGCATCGCTGACGCCCGCGCCTTCCGCGCTCTGCAAGATGTGAACGAACGATCTCCCGGGCCCCCGTCCCGGGGGTGAACGAGGCGCTGCGGTGTCGCTGGAGCGCGGCCCGTCAGGCATGCCGGCGCGGCAGCTGGCGCTCAGCGCTCCACGCCCATGCGGTCCAGCAGGTCGGACACCAGTTCCAGCCGCAGCAGCGGGTTGTCCAGCGCCATCAGCCGCTGCTTGAGCTCGGCCGGCGCGGGCAGCAGCTCGGTCCAGCGGTTGGCGACCCAGCCGCAGTCGTCCCACTGGTAGGGCGGCTGCAGTGGCAGTTCGTTCACGGCCTGCGGCTCGCGCTCGCGCAGGTTGGCCAGCACGCGCTGCAGGGCATCGCGCGTGCTGCGCAGGTGCTCGGGCACGGCGACGGCGGGTTCGGCCGCATCGAGCTGCACGTCGGCGACCCATAGCCCGTGGGGCAGCTTGTGGCTGCTGGTGATGCGGAAGCGCTGCTGGCCCCGGCAGTGGATGAGCATGAGGCCAGCTTGCGGGCGCGCCACCTGCTCGATGCGTGCGAGCGTGCCCACTGGAAAGAAAGCCTCGCGCGCGAAACCATCGGGGGCCTTGGGGTCGGCACGGCGGACCTCGCTGCCTTCGGACAGGCAGACCACCCCGAAGGGCGCACCGGCTTCGTGGCAGCGCCGGATCATGTCCAGGTAGCGCACTTCGAAAATGCGCAACGGCATCCAGCCACCTGGGAACAGGACGGTCTGCAGCGGAAACAGGGGCAGGTGGGTGAGGCTCAGGGGCGCGCCGGAGCGGCCCTGGGCGGGCGCTTCACTCAATCGGTGACCACCGCGTCGGCGCTCTGGCGCTGCAGCATCGCCAGGGTGTTGGCCACGGTGCTGCGCAGCTCGCGGCGGTCGCAGATGAAGTCCACCGCGCCCTTGGCCTGCAGGAACTCGGCACGCTGGAACCCTTCGGGCAGCTTCACACGCACGGTGTTTTCGATCACGCGCGGGCCGGCGAAACCGATCAGTGCCTTGGGCTCGGCGATCACCACGTCGCCCACGAAAGCGAAGCCGGCACTCACACCACCCATGGTCGGGTCGGTCAGCACGCTGATGTAGGGCAGGTTTTTCTTGGCCAGGCGCGTGAGCGCGGCGTTGGTCTTGGCCATCTGCATCAGCGACAGCAGGCCTTCCTGCATGCGTGCACCGCCGGTGGCGGTGAAGCAGACGAAAGGCACCTTCTGGGCGATGGCTTCTTCGACGCCGCGCACGAAGCGCTCGCCGACCACCGAGCCCATGGAGCCGCCCATGAAGTCGAACTCGAAGCAGGCGGCCACCAGGCTGATGCCTTGTACCGCGCCGCCCATGACGATCAGGGCGTCGGTTTCGCCGGTGGTTTCCAGGGCTTCCTTCAGGCGCTCGGGGTACTTGCGACTGTCCTTGAACTTCAGCGCATCCACGGGCAGCACTTCCTGCGCCAGTTCGTAGCGGCCTTCGGCGTCGAGAAAGGCGTTCAGGCGTGCACGGGCACCGATGCGGTGGTGGTGGCTGCAATGCGGGCACACGTTCTGGTTCTTCTCCAGATCGTTCTTGTAGAGCACGGCTTCGCAGCTCGGGCACTTGATCCACAGGCCTTCGGGCACGCTGCGGCGCTCGGCCGGGTCGGTTTGCGTGATCTTGGGCGGCAGCAGTTTTTCAAGCCAAGACATCAGATTTCTCCTTAACGACGGTGGATTAGACCACGGTGCCTGGCCCCGGGCCAGCCCGGGCGGATCGTCCCGCGAGGCCGGCGGGCGCCGGCTCTCGGGGCAGGCCGGGCTCAGGCGTCCAGCGCCTTGCGGATGGTGCGCAGGAAGTTGGTGGCCACCATGCCCACCTTTTCAAAGGGTTCGTTCTCGATCAGCTGAATGATCTTGCTGCCGATCACGACCGCATCGGCCGTCTGGCCGACGGCCTTGGCGGTTTCCGCGTCGCGGATGCCAAAACCGACGCCGACGGGGATGCGCACGTGCTGGCGGATGCGCGGCAGCATGGCCTCGACCTGGCCCACGTCCAGCGTGCCGGCACCGGTCACGCCCTTGAGCGACACGTAGTACACATAGCCGCTGGCCACGCGCGCCACCTGCGCCATGCGTTCGTCGGTGCTGGTCGGTGCGAGCAGGAAGATCAGGTCCAGGCCGGCTGCGCGCAGTTCGGCCGCGAAGGCTTCGCATTCTTCGGGCGGGTAGTCGACCACCAGCACCCCGTCGACACCGGCCGCCACCGCATCGCGCACGAAGGCGCCCGTGCCGTGCTTCTGCTCGTAGCGTTCGATCGGATTGGCGTAGCCCATCAGCACCACGGGCGTGCTGTCGTCGTCCTTGCGGAACTCGCGCACCATGGCCAGCACCTGGGTCATGCCGATGCCCAGGGCCAGCGCGCGGTCGCCGGCCTTCTGGATCACCGGCCCATCGGCCGACGGATCGGAGAAGGGCACGCCGAGCTCGATCACGTCGGCACCGCCCTCGACCATGGCATGCATCAGCCGGGGCGTGATGTCGACGTAGGGGAATCCGGCGGTGACAAAGGGGATCAGCGCCTTGCGGTTCTGCGCTTTCAGCGCGTTCAGGGCGGTTTCGATGCGGCTCATGCCTGGCCACCTTTCACGGTATGACCGCGCATGGACGGGCGGTCGTAGAAATCCACGCCGGAGAGGTCGGCCACGGTGCCGATGTCTTTGTCGCCCCGGCCGGACAGGTTCACCAGCACCGATTGCGTGGGGCGCATGGTTTTGGCCAGTTTCATGCCGTAGGCCACCGCGTGGCTGGATTCCAGCGCCGGAATGATGCCTTCGGCGCGGCACAGGTAGTGGAAGGCTTCGAGCGCTTCCTGGTCGGTGATGCCGACGTACTCGGCCCGCCCGATGTCCTTGAGGAAGGCGTGTTCGGGGCCGACGCCGGGGTAGTCGAGACCGGCGCTGATGCTGTGCGTCTCGGTGACCTGGCCGTTGTCGTCCTGCAGGATGTAGGTGCGGTTGCCGTGCAGCACGCCGGCGCTGCCGCGCTGCAGCGAAGCCGAGTGCTTGCCGCTGTCCAGGCCCTCGCCAGCGGCCTCGACACCAATGAGGCGTGTGGCCGGGTAGGAGATGTAGGGGTAAAAGATGCCCATGGCGTTGCTGCCGCCGCCGACGCAGGCGACCACCGCGTCGGGTTGCTCGCCCGTGCAACCGGCCTCCTGAAGCATCTGCGGCATTTGCACCAGGCATTCGTTGCCAATGACGCTCTGGAAGTCACGCACCATCATCGGGTACGGGTGCGGGCCGGCCACGGTGCCGATGATGTAGAAGGTGTTGTCGACGTTGGCCACCCAGTCGCGCATGGCTTCATTGAGCGCGTCCTTGAGGGTTTTGCTGCCGCTTTCCACCGGCACCACGGTGGCGCCGAGCAGCTTCATGCGGTAGACATTGGGGCTCTGGCGTTTGACGTCTTCGCTGCCCATGTAGACCACGCACTCCAAGCCGTAGCGGGCGCAGATGGTGGCGGTGGCCACGCCGTGCTGGCCAGCACCGGTTTCGGCGATGATGCGCGGTTTGCCCATGCGCTTGGCAAGCATGGCCTGGCCGATCACGTTGTTGATCTTGTGCGCGCCGGTGTGGTTGAGGTCTTCGCGCTTGAGGAAGATCTGCGCGCCGCCGGTTTCGCGGCTCATGCGCTCGGCGTGGTAGACCGGGCTGGGCCGGCCGACGTAGTGGGCAAGTTCCTTGCGGAATTCGGCCAGGAATGCCGGATCGTGCTGGTACTTCGTGTACGCGGCCTTGAGCTCGTTGATCGCGTGGGTGAGCGTCTCGCTCACGAAGTTGCCGCCGTAGATGCCGAAATGGCCGCGGGCGTCGGGTTGCTGGTAGCTGCTGGTGTCCATGAAGGGTGTCCCGTTGCTGGGGCCCGGGCCACCCGTCGGATATCGAACCGGGGTCAGCCTGGGCGGGAAATCTGGGTGTCGGCTGCGCGCACGGCAGCCACGAAGGCGAGCATGAGTTCGGGGTCCTTGATGCCTTTGAGGCCTTGGCCCTGCGGGCCGGTGGCTTCGACCCCCGAACTCACGTCAACGGCCCAGGGCCGCACGAGCGTCATGCCATCGGTCACGTTTGCAGGCGTGAGTCCACCAGACAAAACGAGGCGAGAGCTGGCGTTTAGTTTGGGGTGTGACCAAGGGAAAGCAGTCCAGTTGAACGATCGGCCCGCGCCACCGTAGCCCTCCACATGGGCATCGAGCAGGAGGGCCTGCGCGGCGGCGAAGTCTTCGGCGTATTTTAGGAGATCGAAGCCATCCCCGTCGGCACCGAGTGGAATGCGTGCCGCCCGCAGAAAGGGCCGGCCGGCGGCCAGGCAATCGGCCGGGCTTTCATCGCCATGAAACTGCAACAGCGCGTTGGGTACCGCAGCCACGCCCTGGGCGAGAAATTCGGGGCTGGCGTTGACGAACAGCAGAACCGGTGTGACGAAGGGCGGTAGTCGGCGCGCGAGTTCACCCGCCCGTGCGGGCGGGACGAAACGCGGGCTTTTCGGATAGAGCACGAAGCCGACGGCATCGGCTCCGGCGCGAACCGCTGCGTCGACGTCGGACTCGCGGGTCAGGCCACAGATCTTGATGCGGGTTCGGTGTGGTGTCATGGCAGCCAGTCGAAAGCGGGTGTGCGCTCGGGCAGACCCCAGGTCGCATCGTAGACCGGGCCGAGGAAGTACAGGCCGTCCGGGGAAAACGTTGGCGCGGCCGCGTCCCGGCTGCGGGCGGCCAGCACTTCGGCCATCCAGCCTGCTGGGCGATTGCCGCTGCCGATGGCAATGAGGCAGCCCATGATGTTTCGGATCATGTGGTGCAAGAAGGCATTGGCCTCGAATTCGAACCGCCAGTAGGCGCCTCGGCGGAGGATGCGAATCTGCCGCAGGGTCTTGACGGGCGTGTGGGCCTGGCAGGCGGCCGCACGGAACGATGTGAAGTCGTGCTCTCCGATCAGGGCTTCGGCCGCCGCAGTCATGGCGGCCTGGTCCAGCGGGCGGAAGACCCAGCCGACACGCCCGGCATCGACGCTGGGACGCACCGGGGATTCGAGCAGCACGTAGGCATAGCGGCGTGCGATGGCGCTGGCACGCGCATGGAAACGGTCGGGCACGTGACGTGCCCACTGCACGGCGATGTCGGGGGGCAAAAAACTGTTGGTGCCACGCACCCAGGCGTTTTCGGGGCGCGCCAGTGGGCTGTCGAAGTGCACCACCTGCCCCAGGCCATGGACACCGGCATCGGTGCGACCTGCACACAGCGTGGACACTTCGTCAACGGCCAGCAGACGGGCCAACGCCTGTTCCAGGTGGTCCTGGACGGTGCGACCACTGGGCTGGCTTTGCCAGCCATCGTAGGCCTGGCCGTTGTAGCTCACGGCCAACGCGACACGGCCACCGCCGCTGGGCGGTGGTGGGGTGGGGGGGGCTGGGTCGGACAAGGGCCGTGTCGGGCGCGGGATCAGGTCAGGTCCGCGAGGAAGGCGCTGGCCTTGGTCTTGAGCGTGCCGGTGGCTTCAGCCAGCACCTCTTCGGCCAGCGAACGGGCGCCTTCCAGATCACCGATGGCACGGAACTCTTCGGCCAGCGACAGCTTGGTTTCCAGCGGGTTCTCTTCGGTGAGGCCCATGGGCTGCGGCTCGGGCGCCTTTTCGCCGAGATCCAGGTTGATGTCGTTCAGATCGAACGAGAGCATGTCGGCCGGTGCCGGTGTGGCCGCAGCCAGCGGTGTCGGCTCGTCGAAGCTCAGATCGGGCAACTGCGTGTCGACGGAGGTTGCCTTGGGTGCCGACGGTGGCTGGTCCAGCGGTACGGGTTCCGACGGGAAGTCGAGGTCGAAGTCCATGGGCATGGAGGCGGGGCCCAGGCGCGACGGCGGGTCCTGCGTCAGCTCGGCGGTCTGGTCGAGATCGGCCATGCCGGAAACGGCGGGGTGGGCGTTGGTGAAGTTGGTCGATGGCGCCGGGGCGGGCGCGCCGCCCATATCCAGGTCCAGGTCGAGGTCCAGATCCAGCGGGAGGTCGGCATCGTCGGCCCCGCCGGCATCGCTCGCGTTCTGCATCAGGGTGCTGGCACCGAACGGGATGGTGTTGTTGGCGATCGCGCCCTCGGCGTTGACGGCGACCTTGCTGACGGGCTGGCCGCCGGGCTGGTAGAGGGTGTTGGCCGGATCGAGTTCGCGCCCGAGTTCGCAGGCGTGTTCCCACTCGGGGCCTTGGCCCTGGGTCAGTGCAAACGCTTCGTTGGCCACGACTTCAAACGCACGGGCGTCGCGGCGTTTGGCGTAAATCTCCAGCAGCTTGCCATGGATGGCCACACGGGTGGGCGTGGCGCGCATGGCTTCTTTGAGGATTTCTTCGGCTTGCAGGTCGCGCCCGTAGGCGAGGTAGACATCGGCTTCAGCGACCGGGTCGACATCGCCCGCCGCATCCAGCTGGCTGGGTGAATACACCATCGAAGAGCCGGACGCGGTGGCCTCCGCGGTGTCAATGCGTTGACCGCCGCTGGAGCCGAAGAACGAATCGGGCTGCAAACGGCTTTCAAGGAAGGAACTGTCGACGGCCGCGGCCTTCTTGCGCTGGCGCGCTTTGTACACACCGAGCCCCGCCAGCAAAGCCAGCAGCAAGGCTGCACCGGGCAGAACCAAGGGATTTTCGGTCAATTGCGACAGGAACGAGGGTTCGGCCGCCGGCGGTGGTGCTTTGGGCGCCGGTGTCGGCACCGCAGCCGCAGGGGCTGGCGCCGGTTCGGGGGCGGCTGCGGGTTCGGCAGGTGCCGGTGCCGTCGGCGTGTCGGTGGGTTCCGCTGCTGCGGGTGCCTCGGTCTGGGCAGGGGGCGCTGGGGTGGGCTCGGTCGCGGCGGTCGCCGGTGCCGCAGGCGGCGTCACGGCATTGAGCTTGGCGAGTTCTTCCACGTTGCGCGACAGTTCCGCGACCCGGGTGGCGCTGTCCTGACTCTGGCGCTCTTCGGCGATCTTGGCCTCAGGTGCCGAGGCCGCAGGCGATTGAGGCTTGCTCAGCGTCAGCTTGTCCTGGGTGGGCGCTGCCGGCTGGGTTTCACGGACTTCGGCTTCAATGCGGCCGCTCGCTTGGCGGTCGGCTGTTGCCACGCTGGCCTGGGGCACGGTTTGGGCCACGCGACGGCGGAACTCGTTAAAGTCCCGGCTCTGCGCCGCAATGATCTGACGGGCTTCCGGCTGCGGAACCGATCCGGCGGTGCTCGCGTCCGGCATGTCGAGCACGGCGCCAGCACGCACGCGGTTCACGTTGCCCCCGATGAACGCATTGGGGTTGGCGCGGAGCATGGCGACCAGCATCTGGTCCAGCGAGACGCCGTCCGAACGGTTCGCGTTGGCGATGCGTCCGGCGGTATCCCCGGGCTTCACGCGCACTTGTGCTGCCTGGGCGGCCACTGGCGCTGGCGGTGTTGCTGCCGCACGTTCAGCCGGTTGCGGCGTAGGGACTGGGGGCCTGACGGTCGGTGTCGCTGGCTGGGTGGCCGGGGAGTGCGTCGGCGCAGGAGCAGAAGCGGGCGGCAGCGTCACGCTCGGCGGCATTGGGGCCGGCGCCGGGGCAGGACGGAGATTCGGGGGGTCGAACAGCAGGGTGTAGTCGCGCACCAGCCGACCGCTGGCCCACTGGGCTTCCAGAATGAGGTCCATGAAGGGCTCGTTCACGGGGCGGCTGGTGTGCAGGCGCAGATAGGCGCGACCATCGGGGCGACGCTGCAGGCTGATTTGCAGGTCGGCCAGGGCGGCGCTGATTTCCATGCCTGCGGCCCTGAAGGCATCGCTGGGCGCCAACTGGACACGCAGGCTGGACGCCTCTTCGGCGTTGATTTCGGGAACGTCGACCTCGGCGCGCAGCGGCTCGCCCAATGCCGATTGCACAGCGATGCGGCCCAAGGCCAGAGCGTGGGCGTCCAGTGGCTGCAAAAGTGTGGTGCCCAGAATCACCGCCGTGGCCACCGCATGCAACCGGGCAAGACCACTCGAACCGGAGATAGGCTGGGACCCGGCAGGCAGGGATGGGGTTGAACGGGTCATGATGGGCACAGAAACCTCGACGTTATATACCGTGAATTGACCATAACATCAACGCATTACGGTGACAAGCTGAGAAACCGCTTGAGTTTCCGGCCTCGCTTCTGAACGTGACTTTCCTGTGGTTCTGTAACGACAAAGCCGGGTGGTCCCGACTTTGCCGATACAGCGCAAGAGGGCGGTTCAGGCCTCAAGCAGGATGCGCAACATGCGGCGCAAAGGCTC
Source organism: Hydrogenophaga electricum (assembly GCF_030160815.1). Taxonomy (NCBI): domain Bacteria; kingdom Pseudomonadati; phylum Pseudomonadota; class Betaproteobacteria; order Burkholderiales; family Comamonadaceae; genus Hydrogenophaga; species Hydrogenophaga electricum. The sequence continues at coordinate 9,627 of NZ_BSPB01000006.1, forward strand.
GGCAGCTCCCCAGAGCAACTGGTCGCCGATGGTAAAGGCCCCCACGTACTCGGGCCCCATCGCCAGCTTGCGGATACGGCCGACCGGAATGCTCATCGTGCCGGTCACGGCGACCGGTGTCAGATCCTTGACAGTCGCTTCCCGGGTATTCGGCACCACCTTGGCCCACGGGTTGTCGGCGGCGATCATGGCTTCGATATCGGCCACCGGCACATCCTTCTTGAGCTTGAACGTCAGGGCCTGGCTGTGGCATCGCATGGCACCGACACGGACGCAGAAACCGTCGACCGGGATCGGCGCCGAACCGAAGTCCTCGCCCAGACCCAGGATCTTGTTGGTTTCGGCCATGCCCTTCCATTCTTCCTTGGACATGCCGTTGCCCAAGTCCTTGTCGATCCAGGGAATCAGGCTGCCACCCAGCGGTACGCCGAAGTTGGCGGTCTCGGTGCTGCTGAGGCTGCGCTGCTTGGCAATGACCTTGCGGTCGATTTCGAGGATGGCACTCTTGGGATTGTCCAGCAGGGCCTTCACCTCGGCGTTCAACGTGCCGTATTGCGTGAGCAGCTCGCGCATGTGCTGGGCGCCACCGCCCGATGCGGCCTGGTAGGTCTGGGTGGACATCCACTCGACCAAGCCAGCCTTGTACAACGCGCCCACGCCCATCAGCATGCAAGAGACGGTGCAGTTGCCGCCGATCCAGTCCTTGCCGCCTTGGGCCAGGGCGTTCTTGATCACTGGCATGTTGACCGGGTCAAGCACGATGACTGCGTTCTTTTCCATGCGCAGGGCGGAGGCCGCATCGATCCAGTGGCCCTTCCAGCCGGTGGCACGCAGCTTGGGGTAGACCTCGTTGGTGTAGTCACCGCCCTGGCAGGTGACGATGATGTCGCAACGCTGGAGGGCGGCGATGTCGTTCGCGTCCTGCAGAGTGGCCTCGTTCTTGGCCATGGCCGGGGCTTGGCCGCCGGCGTTCGAGGTGGAGAAAAACAGCGGTTCGATGAGGTCGAAATCGTTTTCTTCGACCATGCGATCCATCAATACGGAGCCGACCATGCCGCGCCAGCCGACCAGACCAACCAACTTGCTCATTTACTAACGCCCTTTCAAGTGAAGAAACAGGTCACAACCGGACCGACTTGCCCCGGCTCGTCCGGCCGGGGAGGGCGCACGACGATCCGGAGCTGGGTCAGCCCTTAATGGTCGTGGTTTTGGTGGAGATTGCGCGCGCAGCCACGCCCGTCTTGGCGACGAGGGCGTTGTTCAGGGGGAACCGGCGGGTGGCAAACATGCCGGAATTGTAGCGGAATCAGCCTGTGGTGCGGTTGACATGGCGGGCCACACCGAGCCCTGCGTTTGTGGCGAGGGAGCGGTACGATGGCGGCCCGTCTTCCAAGGAAAACCGTCCCATGTACCTTGCTGCCCAAGGGGTCGTCCTGCTGGTCGCCCTGATCCACGTTTACATCCTCGTGCTGGAGATGTTCTTCTGGGACAAGCCGCGGGGCATGAAGGCCTTCGGCCTGCAACCCGAGTTTGCTACAGCGACCAAGGTGCTCGCGGCCAACCAGGGGCTTTACAACGGCTTCTTGGCTGCGGGGTTGTTCTGGGGGTTGTGGCAGGGCGCGCAGGGTCTGGCGGTACAGGTCTTTTTCCTGCTCTGCGTGCTGGTGGCGGGCTTGTACGGGGCGGCCACGGCGAGCCGGCGCATCCTGTTTGTGCAGGCCTTGCCGGCGGGTATGGGCCTTTTGCTGTTGGCTCTGGCCCGATGAATCTCGGGGTTGAGGGCGCTGCAAGCACAGCGCCCTCAACCCCCTGGGAGATCAGGCCAGGGCCTTCACGACCGCATCACCCATCTGTGCGGTGCCGACCTTGGTCGTGCCTTCGCTCCAGATGTCGCCGGTGCGCAGGCCCTGGGCCAGCACCTTCTGCACGGCGGCCTCGATACGCTGGGCAGCCTCTTCCTGGTTGAGCGAGAAGCGCAGCAGCATCGCCGCCGACAGGATGGTCGCCAGCGGGTTGGCGATGCCCTTGCCCGCGATGTCGGGTGCGCTGCCGTGGCTGGGCTCGTACAGGCCCTGGTTCTTCACGTTCAGTGAAGCCGAGGGCAGCATGCCGATGGAGCCCGTCAGCATGGAGGCTTCGTCGGACAGGATGTCACCGAACATGTTGCCGGTAACGACGACGTCGAAGGCCTTGGGCGCCTTGACCAACTGCATCGCGGCGTTGTCGACGTACATGTGCTGCAGCTCGACATCGGGGTACTGGGCGTGCACCTCGATCATGGTGTCCTTCCAGAACTGGAAGGTCTCCAGCACATTCGCCTTGTCGACCGAGGTCACCTTCTTGTTGCGCTTGCGTGCGGCCTGGAAGGCGACGTGGGCGATGCGCTCGATCTCCGGCTTGGAATAACGCATGGTGTCGAAGGCCTCGGGCGCGCCCTTGAACTCGCCGTCCGGGGCCTCGCGGCGGCCCCGCGGCTGGCCGAAGTAGATGTCGCCGGTCAGCTCGCGAATGATGAGGATGTCCAGACCCGCCACCAGCTCGGGCTTGAGGCTGGAGGCATCGACCAGTTGCTCGTAGCAGATCGCGGGGCGGAAGTTGGCGAACAGGCCCAGGTTCTTGCGCAGGCCCAGGATGGCCTGCTCGGGGCGCAGCGGACGGTCCAGCTTGTCGTACTTCCAGTCGCCGACGGCGCCGAACAGGATGGCGTCGGCTTCCTTGGCCAGCTTGAGCGTGGACTCGGGCAGCGGGTGCCCGTGCGCGTCGTAGGCGGCACCGCCGACCAGGGCCGACTCCATCTCGAACTTCAGATCCAGTGCGTTGAGGACCTTGACCGCTTCGGCGACGATTTCGGTGCCGATGCCGTCACCGGGAAGAACTGCGATTTTCATGAGAGAGCTTCAGAGTGGGTTGGTTTGTTCGAGGTTGCCGTGGAACCGGCTTTGCCGGGCCACAGGCAACGCCCCCTTGAGGGGGTGACGCCGAAGGCGGCGCGGGGGTGTTACATCGTTTTCGCCAGCCAGGGCTTGGTCGCCAGGCGTTCTTTTTCGTACGCTTCGATCTTGTCCTTGTGGCGCAGGGTCAGGCCGATGTCGTCCAGCCCGTTGATCAGGCAGTACTTGCGGAAGGCGTTGACCTCGAAGGGGATCTCCTCGCCCTGGGGCTTGATGATGACCTGGCGCTCCAGATCGATGGTCAGGCTGTAGCCGGGGAAGGCATACACCTCGTTGAACAGCTGGTCCACCTGGGCTTCGCTCAGCACGATCGGCAGCAGGCCGTTCTTGAAGCAGTTGTTGAAGAAGATGTCGGCGTAGCTGGGCGCGATGATGGCGCGGAAGCCGTACTGGTCGATGGCCCAGGGCGCGTGCTCACGGCTGGAGCCGCAGCCGAAGTTGCGGCGCGTGATCAGCACCGAAGCGCCTTTGTAGCGCGGCTGGTTCAGCACGAAGTCCGGATTGGGCTTGCGCTGGCTTTCGGGCACGCCCGGCTGACCAGGCTGGTCGAGGTAGCGCCACTCGTCGAACAGGTTGGGACCGAAGCCGGTCTTGCGGATCGACTTGAGAAACTGCTTGGGAATGATCGCGTCGGTGTCGACGTTCTCGCGGTCCATGGGGGCCACGAGGCCCTGGTGAATGGTGAATGTCTGCATGGTGATGGTGTTCAGTTGGTCGCGCCCTTGACGGCGTCGCCGGCTTTCTCCAGCCCGGAGCCGACCGCTTGGCCGGCCGCTTTGCCGCCTTCCACGGCCTTGTCCTTGACCTCGACGGCGGTGTCGACCACAACGTCTTTGACCTCAATGGCCTTGTCGACCACCTTGTCCTTGACTTCGACGGTCTTGTCCTTGACGACGTGCGCGTCGTGTTTGACGCCTTGCACGGTGTGGCTGCTGCAGGCGGCCAACGCGGCCAGCGTGGCGGCGGCGATCAGGTAGGCGACGGGCTTGAGCGTGGGCATGGGATGACTCCTGGCAAAGGGTTCAGGGTGAAAACTCAGGCGATGGTGCGCACGTCGATGAAATGGCCGTGGATCGCCGCGGCGGCGGCCATCGCGGGCGAGACGAGGTGGGTGCGGCCACCGGCGCCCTGGCGGCCTTCGAAGTTGCGGTTGCTGGTGGAGGCGCAGCGCTCGCCCGGCTCCAGCCGGTCGGCGTTCATGGCCAGGCACATCGAACAACCCGGCTCGCGCCACTCGAAGCCGGCGGCCTGGAAGATCTCGTGCAGGCCTTCGCGCTCGGCCTGGTCCTTCACCAGGCCGGACCCGGGAACCACCATGGCCAGCTTGATGTTTTTGGCGACCTTCTGGCCCAGCTTCTTCACGACGGCGGCCGCTTCGCGCATGTCTTCGATGCGGCTGTTGGTGCAGGAGCCGATGAAGACCTTGTCGACAAAGATGTCGGACAGCGGCTTGCCGGGTTCGAGCGCCATGTAGGTGAGCGCGCGCTCCATGGCACCGCGCTTGCTGGCGTCCTTTTCTTTCTCGGGGTCGGGCACGCGCGCGTCCACCCCCAGCACCATTTCGGGCGAGGTGCCCCAGGTGACCTGCGGCAGGATCTGGGCGGCGTCCAGCTCGACCACGGCGTCGAAGTGGGCGCCTTCATCGGAGTGCAGCGTCTTCCAGTAGGCGATGGCCTGGTCCCATTCCACGCCGGTAGGTGCCAGTGGTCGGCCCTTGACGTATTCGATGGTCTTTTCGTCCACCGCCACCAGACCGGCGCGCGCGCCACCTTCGATGGCCATGTTGCAGACCGTCATGCGGCCTTCCATGCTCAGCGAACGGATGGCGCTGCCGCCGAACTCGATGGTGTAGCCGGTGCCACCGGCGGTGCCGATCCGGCCGATGATGGCCAGCACGATGTCCTTCGCGGTCACGCCCTTGGCGACTTGGCCCTCGACCTTGACCAGCATGTTCTTCGCCTTCTTGGCCAGCAGCGTCTGCGAGGCCATCACGTGCTCGACCTCGGAGGTCCCGATGCCGTGCGCCAGCGCGCCGAAAGCCCCGTGGGTGGAGGTGTGCGAGTCGCCACAGACCACGGTCATGCCGGGCAGGGTGGCGCCATTTTCCGGGCCGATCACGTGCACGATGCCCTGGCGTTTGGACATGAAGGGGAAGAACGCGGCGGCGCCGAACTCGGCGATGTTGCTGTCCAGCGTGGTGATCTGTTCCTTGCTGATGGGATCGGTGATGCCGTCGTAACCCCGTTCCCAGCCAGTGGTTGGTGTGTTGTGGTCGGCGGTGGCGACGATCGAGCTGACGCGCCAGACCTTGCGGCCGGCCTGGCGCAGGCCTTCGAAGGCCTGCGGGCTGGTCACTTCGTGCACCAGGTGGCGGTCGATGTAGAGGATGGACGTGCCGTCTTCCTCGGTGTGGACGACGTGTTCGTCCCAGATCTTGTCGTAGAGCGTGCGTGCCATGGGGCGGGGTTCTCCTGTGGGGCTTGAAATTCTAGGTCGGGCTGGCGGTGTCGGCGCTGCGTGCGGACAGGTGGTCCACCAGCAGGCGGGCGCTGACCGGCAGGCTGGAAAAATCGCGGGCCGCCAGATCGATGCGGCGCGTGGCCCAGGTGTCGGTGAGCGGTATGGCGGCCAGTTCGCCCACGCCGTGCATGAGCTCGAACGCGCGTTGTGGCATCAGGCCGACGCCGAGGCCGTTGTGGATCATGCGGCACATGGCGTCCAGGCCCGTGACCCGGATGCGCAGGCGGATGCTGCGGCCTTCGCGCAGGGCGGCCTCGTGCATGGCGCGGTAGATCGAGCTGTTGGCGTGCAGGCCCACGTGGTCCCAGTCCAGGCTGGCGGCGAAAGGCAGCTTGGTGTGCCCGGCCAGTGGGTGGGTGGTCGGGACGATGAGCACCAGCCGGTCCTGGCGGTAGGGCCGTGTCTGCAGAGCCAGGGCCTGCGCGTCTTCGCCCACATGGCAGATACCCAGATCGGCCGCGCCTTCCTGCACCGCGCGCAGCACCTCGGTGGACAGGTGTTCCTCCAGATCGATCTTGATCGCGTCATGGGCGCGGATGAAGGCGCCCAGATCTTCTGGCAGGAACTGCACGATGGCCGAGATGTTGGCGTGCACACGCACGTGGCCGCGCACACCATGGGCGTATTCCGACAGCTCGCCCTGCATTTTGTCGAGGCTGAACAGCACTGAACGGGCATGGTGGAGCAGGCTCTGTCCGGCCGGGGTGGGGGTGACGCCACGTGCGTGGCGTCGGAGCAGAGGCGTGCCGACTGTGGTTTCCAGATCCGACAGGCGCTTGCTGACCGCTGACGGCGCCATGAACTCGGTCTCAGCGGCTTTGCCGATGCTGCCGCGCTCACACACCGCCACGAACAGTTGCAGTGTGGTGAGGTCGAGTCGGCGGGTGAAGGCGCGGTCGGGAGTGTTCATGGAGAGTCATCGCGTTTGAAGATGACTTTACTGATTTTCCTTCTTTTGATTTTGTTTTTCCATCGTGATTTGCGATGTTAGACCCCGCAAAAACAAAACCCGCCAGCGGCGGGTTTTGTGGGGCAGAAGCGGATCAGCGTTTGAACGAAGCCGGCACGTCGCGGCGGATCGAGCCGGTGAACAGCTGGCGCGGACGGCCGATCTTGTACTCGGGGTCGGCCAGCATCTCGTTGAGCTGGGCGATCCAGCCCACGGTGCGGGCCAGCGCGAAGATGCCGGTGAACAGGCTGACCGGGATACCGATGGCGCGTTGCACGATGCCGGAGTAGAAGTCGACGTTCGGGTAGAGCTTGCGCTGCACGAAGTAGTCGTCTTCCAGGGCGATCTTTTCCAGTTCCTTGGCCAGCTTGAACAGGGGATCGTTTTCCAGGCCCAGTTCGGTCAACACTTCGTTGCAGGTTTCCTGCATCAGCTTGGCGCGCGGGTCGTAGTTCTTGTAGACGCGGTGGCCAAAGCCCATCAGCTTGACGCCGCTGTTCTTGTCCTTGACCTTTTCCATGAACTCACCGACCTTGGCGACACCGCCCTGACGCTGGATGTCTTCCAGCATGTTCAGGCAGGCTTCGTTGGCGCCGCCGTGCGAGGGGCCCCACAGGCAGGCCACACCGGCCGCGATGGCGGCGAAAGGATTGGTGCCCGACGAGCCGCACAGGCGAACGGTGGAGGTGGAAGCGTTCTGCTCGTGGTCGGCGTGCAGGATGAAGATGCGGTCGAGCGCGCGCTCCAGCACCGGGTTGACCTGGTATTCCTCGCAAGGCGTGCCGAACATCATGCGCAGGAAATTGCCGGCGTACGACAGGTCGTTCTGCGGATACATGTAGGGCTGGCCGATGCCGTACTTGTAGGCCATGGCCACCAGCGTGGGCATCTTGGCGATCAGGCGGATCGCGGCGATGTGGCGGTGTTCCGGGTTGTTGATGTCGGTGCTGTCGTGATAGAAGGCCGAGAGGCCACCCACCAGACCGGTCAGCACGGCCATGGGGTGGGCATCGCGGCGGAAGCCCCGCAGGAAGAACTGCATCTGCTCGTTGACCATGGTGTGGTTGATCACGAGCTTGTGGAAGTCGGCGCGCTGCGATTCGTTGGGCAACTCGCCGTTGAGCAGCAGGAAGCAGGTGTCGAGGTAGTCCGCCTGGGTGGCGAGCTGTTCGATGGGGTAGCCACGGTACAGCAGTTCACCCTTGTCGCCGTCGATGTAGGTGATGGCCGATTGGCACGACGCGGTCGACAGGAAGCCGGGGTCGTAGGTGAACATGCCGGTCTGCGCGTACAGCTTGCGGATGTCGATGACGTCCGGGCCGATGTTGCCGGCATAGACCGGCAATTCGACGCTGGGGCTGCCGTTGGAGAACGACAGGGTGGCTTTGTTGTCGACGAGTTTCATGCGGATTCCTTTGTCGGAGGGCTTAAACAGGGTTGCGGGCAGATCGCAGCAGGCCCAGCACCTGCGCGACGTCGTCCTGGGCGATGGCATCCTGGGGCTCTTTCCGCCCGAGCAACAGATCGAGCAGATCGTTGTCGGACAGATCCATGAGGACTTCCAGGGCTTGCGCCTGACGGACGGTCAAGCCAGATTCGTGCCTGGCGAAGAAGCGCTCGATGAACAGATCGTTCTCGAGCAGGCCGCGCCGGCAACGCCACCGGAGCTTGCTCAGGGCGCGCTCGTCCAGAGGGCGGTCGGTGGCGTTGTGGTCGCTCATGCCGGTTCTCGGTGGGCCGGATGGGCGCTCAGACGGCGCGGCGGACCATCAGTTCCTTGATCTTGCCAATGGCCTTCGTGGGATTGAGGCTCTTGGGGCAGACGTCCACGCAATTCATGATCGTGTGGCAACGGAACAGTCGGTACGGGTCTTCGAGGTTGTCCAGACGCTGGCTCGTGGCGTCGTCGCGGCTGTCGGCGATGAAGCGGTAAGCCTGCAGCAGGCCGGCGGGGCCGACGAACTTGTCGGGGTTCCACCAGAAGCTCGGGCAGCTCGTCGAGCAGCTCGCGCACAGGATGCACTCGTACAGGCCGTTGAGCTCTTCGCGCTCTTCCGGGCTCTGCAGGCGCTCGCGCTCGGGCGGCGGGGTGTCGCTGATGAGGTAGGGTTTGATGCTGTGGTACTGCTTGAAGAACAGCGTCATGTCCACGATCAGGTCGCGCACCACCGGCAGGCCGGGCAGCGGCTTGAGGACGATGTCGCCCTTGAGCGTGTTCAGGTTGGTCAGGCAGGCCAGACCGTTCTTGCCGTTGATGTTCATCGCATCGGAGCCGCACACGCCTTCGCGGCAGGAGCGGCGGAACGACAGCGTGGGGTCCACGGCCTTGAGCTTGACCAGCGCGTCCAGCAGCATGCGCTCGGTACCGTCGAGTTCAAGCTCGATGGACTGCATGTACGGCTTGGCGTCCTTGTCCGGGTCGTAGCGGTAGATCTTGAAAGTGCGTTTGGCCATTTTTCAGGTTCCTTTTCTTCTCGCTCGTGTCCGGTCAGAAGGTGCGGGGCTTCGGGGGAACGGTCTCGGCCGTCAGGGGCTTCATGCGCACGGGCTTGTAGTCCAGGCGGTTGCCGTCCTTGTACCAGAGGGTGTGCTTCATCCACTCGGCGTCGTTGCGGCCCAGCGGGCAGGTCGGGTGGGTGACGTCGTGTTCGTAGTCGCGCACCAGGTGGGCGCCGCGGCATTCCTTGCGGGCCGCCGCGCTTTCCATCGTGGCCTGGGCCACTTCCATGAGGTTTTCCACTTCCAGCGCTTCGACGCGGGCGGTGTTGAAGACCTTGGAGTTGTCCTTGAGGCCGATGTTGCCGATGCGCTCACGCAGGGCAGCGATCTTCTTGACGCCTTCGTCCATCGATTCCTGGCTGCGGAACACGCCGGCATGCGCCTGCATGATGCTGCGCATGTCGTTGGCCACATCCTGGGCGTACTCGCCGTCCTTGCAATTGTCCAGACGGGCCAGGCGGGCCAGCGTGGCATCGGCGGCGTCGGCCGGCAGGGGCTTGTGTTCCCGCTGGGGGTCGACGTTGGCGATGATGTGGTTGCCGGCAGCCTTGCCGAAGACCAGCAGGTCCAGCAGCGAGTTGGTGCCCAGGCGGTTGGCGCCGTGCACGGACACGCAGGAGCATTCGCCCACGGCGTACAGCCCGTTGATGGGTTTGTCCTCGCCATTCACGCTCTGCACCACCTGACCGTGGATGTTGGTCGGGATGCCGCCCATCTGGTAGTGGATGGTCGGCACCACCGGAATCGGTTCCTTGGTGATGTCGACGTTGGCAAAGTTGTGGCCGATTTCTTCCACCGAGGGCAGGCGCTTGCGGATGGTTTCGGCACCCAGGTGGTCCAGCTTCATGTGGATGTAGTCCTTGTTGGGACCACAGCCACGACCTTCGAGGATTTCCTGGCCCATGCAGCGCGAGACGAAGTCGCGCGGCGCCAGATCCTTCAGCGTGGGCGCGTAGCGCTCCATGAAGCGTTCTCCGTTGCTGTTGAGCAGGATGGCGCCTTCGCCGCGGCAGCCTTCGGTCAGCAGCACGCCCGCGCCAGCCACGCCGGTGGGGTGGAACTGCCAGAACTCCATGTCCTGCAGCGCGATGCCGGCGCGGGCCGCCATGCCCAGGCCGTCGCCGGTGTTGATGAAGGCGTTGGTCGACGACTGGAAGATGCGGCCAGCACCACCGGTGGCCAGCAGCACCGTCTTGGCTTCGAGCACGTACAGGTCGCCGGTTTCCATTTCGAGCGCGGTCACACCCACCACGTCGCCTTCGGCGTCACGGATCAGGTCCAAGGCCATCCATTCCACGAAGAACGTGGTGCGGGCCGACACGTTGGCCTGGTACAGGGTGTGCAGCATGGCGTGGCCGGTGCGGTCGGCCGCGGCGCAGGCGCGCTGCACCGGCTTCTCGCCGTAGTTGGCCGTGTGGCCGCCGAACGGACGCTGGTAGATGGTGCCGTCGGGATTGCGGTCGAACGGCATGCCGAAGTGTTCGAGCTCGTACACGACCTTCGGCGCTTCACGGCACATGAATTCGATCGCGTCCTGGTCACCGAGCCAGTCGGAGCCCTTGACGGTGTCGTAGAAGTGGAATTCCCAGCTGTCTTCGCTCATGTTGCCCAGCGAAGCGGACACGCCACCTTGGGCGGCGACGGTGTGCGAGCGGGTCGGGAAGACCTTGGAGAGCACGGCGACCTTCAGGCCGGCGCGCGCCAGTTGCAGCGAGGCACGCATGCCGGAGCCGCCGGCCCCGACGATCACCACGTCGAACTTGCGTTTGGAAAGGGATGCTTGGGCGGACATGGATCAGAGTCTCCAGAGAACTTGAACAGCCCAGCCCAGGCAGGCGACGAGCCAGACGATGGTGAAAACATGCAGGACGAGACGGATGCCGGCAGGCTTGACGTAGTCCATCCAGATATCGCGCATGCCGATCCAGATGTGGTAGGCCAGGGCCACGAACACGGCGAAGGTCAGGGCCTTCATCCACTGGGGCGAGAAGATGGCGGCCCAGCCTTCGTAGCCCAGGGGGCCGCTGGTCAGCAGCACCTTGGCCAGCACGATGAAGGTGAGCAGGGCGAACAGGGCGCCCGTGATGCGCTGGGCCAGCCAGTCGCGCAGGCCGTAGTGGGCGCCGGTGACGACGCGCTTGGAACCGTAGTTGACGGACATGTGGGTGTTTCCTTCCGACGCAGGGTTCAGTACAGACCGAACAGCTTGGCGCCCAGCACCACCGTCAGGCCGATGCTCAGAACCAGGGTGAAGAGGGCCGAGGACTTGCCAAATTCCTTGCTCACGGCGTGGTTCACGTCCATGTACAGGTGGCGCAGGCCGGCGATCAGGTGGTGCAGGTAAGCCCAGATGATGGCCAGCACCACCAGCTTGACGAGCACGCCGGGCACGAAGCCGATGCCGGCGCTGAACGCAGACTGGAACACGTCGTGCGAGATCTCCGAGGACACGGAGGTGTCGAACAGCCAGACGATCAGGGGCAGCAGCAGGAACATCAGGGCGCCGCTGACGCGGTGCAGGATCGACACCCAGCCGGCCGGCGGCAGCCGGTAGGTGGTGAGGTCCTTGATGGCGTTGATGTTGCGGAACTCGGGCCGCTTCTGTGTCAACTCAGGCATGGTGGGGCTTTCTTCCGTATGCGCGGAGACGGTGGGGGGCAGGGATGTAACTCGTTGGTAACTCGGACCACGGGCCGGCAAATTCTATTGCAATGCACCATGCCCGGCACTGACATCGGCCGGATTGCTCAAGCATTCCGCTCGGGCAAGGGGCTTCTTCAGCTCAGTTCGTTGAAATAGTGGCGTGTTTCCGTTCGATACAGGCCGCGCCGCAGTTCCATGGGCACGTCGTTGTAGGTGAAGGCCAGGCGTTCGACGCTCAGCAGTGGATGGCCGGGCTGGATGCCCAGCAGGCTGGCGGCGTCGGCATCGGCGGCCACGGCCTTGAGCTTTTCCTGGGCCCGCACCATGCGCACGCCGAAGGCGGTTTCGAACAGGGCGTACATCGGGCCCATGTCGCCGGCGAGGGTTTCCTGGGTCAGGCCCTTGAACGGGGTGCCTGGCAGCCAGAGGTCTTCCAGGATGGCGGGTGTGCCCTCAAAGGCGAGCACGCGGCGGACCTGGATCACCGCATCGCCCGTGCGCAGGCTGAGCTGACGCGCCACCTCGGCCGGCGCACGCAGGCGGCGGCATTCGATGATGCGGCGTTCGGCCGGGCCCTGGCTGTCGCGCGTGCCGGCGTCGGGCAGCAGGCGCAGGAAGCGGAACTGCACATGCTGTTCCGCGTGGGTGGCCACGAACGTGCCCTTGCCCTGGCGCCGAACCAGCAGGTTGTCGGTCGCCAGCTCGTCGATGGCCTTGCGCACGGTGCCCTGGCTGACGCGAAAACGCGCGGCCAGTTCGAATTCGCTCGGGATCATGTCGCCGGGCTTCCATTCGCCGGCCTGAAGGCTGCGCAGGATCAGCGTCTTGATCTGCTGGTAGAGCGGACTGAATGCCGGGGTGGGGGGCAGGCCGGCCTCGGGGCTGGCAGCTTCAGCCAGCGGCAAGCCGTCCGGGGTGGACGGTTCCGGTGTGAGGCCAGGAGTGGGCGGGTTGGGGGCGGGCATGCGTGGGGGCGGTCCGGTGTCCCTGTTGGCAGGTGACGGGGTCGCAAAAGCGCAATGATATCTTATATAAGACATAAGACAAATTGACGCATGCGCTCGCGCAGAGGTACACTCCTTGGCTGACCTTGCGCCTGTTCTTACGGGTTTTCCCGCACGTGCGTGGCCCTTGTCCGCGAGACGCTGTCCCGCTGAATTTCCTCCCATTTTTTCCGCCCTTTCTGGAGTTTTCACCATGAGCAAGAAGCCCGTCCGAGTTGCCGTCACTGGCGCCGCCGGTCAGATCGGTTACGCCCTGCTGTTCCGCATCGCCTCCGGCGAAATGCTGGGCAAGGACCAGCCCGTGATCCTGCAACTGCTGGAAATCCCGGACGAGAAGGCCCAGAACGCGCTGAAAGGCGTGATCATGGAACTGGAAGACTGTGCCTTCCCGCTGCTGGCCGGCATCGAAGCCCACGCCGACCCGATGACCGCCTTCAAGGACACAGACTACGCCCTGCTGGTGGGTGCCCGTCCCCGTGGCCCCGGCATGGAGCGCGCCGACCTGCTGGCCGCCAACGCCCAGATCTTCACCGCCCAGGGCAAGGCCCTGAACGCCGTCGCTTCGCGCAATGTGCGCGTGCTGGTGGTCGGCAATCCCGCCAACACCAACGCCTACATCGCCATGAAGTCGGCGCCGGACCTGCCGGCGAAGAACTTCACCGCCATGCTGCGTCTGGATCACAACCGCGCTGCTTCGCAGATCGCCGCCAAGATCGGTTGCGCCGTCGGCGACATCGAGAAGCTGGCCGTCTGGGGCAACCACTCGCCCACCATGTACGCCGACTACCGCTTCGCCACGGTGAACGGCAAGTCCGTCAAGGACACCATCAACGACCACGACTGGAACGCCAACACCTTCCTGCCAACCGTGGGCAAGCGGGGCGCCGCCATCATCGCCGCCCGTGGCCTGTCGTCGGCCGCTTCGGCTGCCAACGCTGCCATCGACCACATGCGCGACTGGGCCCTGGGCACCAACGGCAAGTGGGTCACCATGGGCATCCCGTCCAAGGGTGAGTACGGCATTCCCGCTGACGTGATGTTCGGTTACCCCGTCACCTGCGAAGGCGGCGAGTACAAGATCGTCGAAGGCCTGGAGATCGATGCCTTCTCGCAAGAGTGCATCAACAAGACCCTGGCCGAGCTGCAAGGCGAACAAGACGGCGTCAAGCACCTGCTCTGAGTTGGTAACCGCTTGGTAACTCACTCGTGAAACCTCACCCGCGCGACATTCTTGCTGGGGCCCAGGCCGGTGCGTTTGCATTGCCGGTCTGCGACCACTACAGCGGTGTCGAGGCGCGGATGAAGAAAAGCCTGCAGTTGCAGGCCGAGTTGAGTGCCGAGTTCGGCACTTGCGTCTTCGATGTCACGCTGGATTGCGAAGACGGGGCGCCTGTAGGGGGTGAGGCCGAACACGCGGCCCTCGTCACCGAACTGGCGCTGGGTGCCCCTGCGGGTGCGCGTGTCGCAGCCCGGGTGCACCCGGTCGACCACCCGCATTTCGACGCCGATGTGGCGCAGATCGCCGGCCAGGCCGGCCAGCGTCTGTGCCACCTGATGGTGCCCAAGGTCGAGTCGGTCGCCGACGTCGGGCGCGCTGTCGCGGCCCTGGACGCGGCCGGCGCCACCATGCTGCCGCTGCACGTGCTGATCGAGTCGCCGGCAGCGGTGCACCGTGCCTTCGACATCGCGGCCCACCCGCGCGTGGCCTCACTGAGTTTCGGTCTGATGGATTTTGTCTCGGCCCATGGTGGGGCGATTCCCGCCTCGGCCATGACGCTGGCTGGCCAGTTCAGCCACCCGCACGTGCTGCGCGCCAAGATCGAGATGGCAGCCGCCTGCCACGCGCACGGCAAGGTGCCCTCGCACAACGTGGTGACCGAGTTCAAGGATCTGCCCGCGCTGCAGAATGCCGTCCGCCAGGCCGCTTCCACGTTGGGCTACACCCGGATGTGGAGCATCCACCCGGACCAGATCCGGCCCATCGTCACCGCGTTTTCACCGGCCGAGGCTGAAATCGACACCGCGGTGGCGATCATCGAAGCCGCCGCCGCCGCCGACTGGGCGCCTGTGCAGCACGAAGGCCGCCTGCATGACCGCGCCAGCTACCGCTATTACTGGCAAGTGATCGAGCGCGCGCACCATACCGGGCGAGCATTGCCCGAAATGGTGCGTGGCTGGTTTCTTGCATGAATCCAATCCAACACTATCTACCCCACCGGAGAACGCCATGTCGACCTTTCTGACCGACTACCGTGCCCACGCTGCCGAGCGCGCTGCGCTGGGCATTCCCCCGCTGCCGCTGGACGCCAAGCAGGTCGCTGCCCTGATCGAGCTGATCAAGAACCCGCCCGCCGGCGAAGATGCCTTCCTGCTGGACCTGCTCACGCACCGCGTGCCGCCGGGCGTGGACGATGCCGCCAAGGTCAAGGCCAGCTTCCTGGCCGCCGTGGCCCATGGTGACATCCAGGTCGCCCTGATCTCCAAGGCCAAGGCCACCGAGCTGCTGGGCACCATGGTGGGTGGCTACAACGTGCATCCGCTGATCGAACTGCTGGACGACGCCGAAGTGGCGACCGTGGCCGGCGCGGCGCTGAAGAAGACGCTGCTGATGTTCGACTACTTCAACGACGTGGCCGAAAAGGCCAAGGCCGGCAATGCCGTGGCCAAGGAAGTGATGCAGAGCTGGGCCGACGCCGAGTGGTTCACCAGCCGCCCCGAAGTCGAGAAGAAGATCACCGTCACGGTGTTCAAGGTGCCCGGCGAGACCAACACCGACGACCTGTCGCCTGCGCCCGACGCCACCACGCGCCCGGACATCCCGCTGCACTACCTGGCGATGCTGAAGAACACCCGCCCCGACGCGGCCTTCAAGCCGGAGGAAGACGGCAAGCGCGGCCCGATGCAGTTCATCGAAGACCTCAAGAAAAAGGGCAACCTCGTCGCCTACGTGGGCGACGTGGTTGGCACCGGCTCCTCGCGCAAGTCCGCCACCAACTCGGTGATCTGGGCCACCGGCCAGGACATCCCCTTCGTGCCGAACAAGCGCTTCGGCGGCGTCACACTGGGCGGCAAGATCGCTCCGATCTTCTTCAACACGCAGGAAGACTCGGGCTCGCTGCCGATCGAAGTGGACGTGAGCAAGCTGGAAATGGGTGACGTGGTCGACGTGTTGCCCTACGAAGGCAAGCTGGTGAAGAACGGCGAAACCGTGGCCGAGTTCAAGCTCAAGTCCGACGTGCTGTTCGACGAAGTGCGCGCCGGCGGCCGCATCAACCTGATCATCGGCCGCTCGCTGACCGCCAAGGCACGCGAGTTCCTGGGTCTGCCCGCCTCCACGCTGTTCCGCCTGCCGTCGTCGCCCGCCGCCACCCAGGCCGGCTTCACGCTGGCGCAGAAGATGGTCGGCCGCGCCGTCGGTCTGCCGGAAGGTCAGGGCGTGCGCCCCGGCACCTACTGCGAGCCGAAGATGACCACCGTCGGCAGCCAGGACACCACCGGCCCGATGACCCGTGACGAGCTGAAGGACCTGGCCTGCCTGGGCTTCTCGGCCGACATGGTGATGCAGTCCTTCTGCCACACCGCCGCCTATCCCAAGCCCGTGGACGTCAAGACCCACCGCGAGCTGCCTGCCTTCATCAGCAACCGCGGCGGCGTCGCCCTGCGTCCGGGCGACGGCGTGATCCACAGCTGGCTCAACCGCCTGCTGCTGCCCGACACTGTCGGCACCGGCGGCGACTCGCACACCCGTTTCCCGATCGGTATTTCCTTCCCGGCCGGCTCCGGTCTGGTGGCCTTCGGCGCCGCCACCGGCGTGATGCCGCTGGACATGCCCGAATCGGTGCTGGTGCGCTTCAAGGGCCAGATGCAGCCCGGCGTCACCCTGCGTGACCTGGTGCATGCGATCCCGCTGTACGCCATCAAGGCCGGTCTGCTGACCGTGGCCAAGGCTGGCAAGAAGAACATCTTCTCGGGCCGCATCCTGGAAATCGAAGGCCTGCCCGACCTGAAGGTGGAACAGGCGTTCGAGCTGTCCGACGCCTCGGCCGAGCGCTCGGCCGCCGGCTGCACGATCAAGCTCAACCAGGAGCCTGTGATCGAGTACCTGAAGTCGAACATCGTGCTGATGAAGAACATGATCGCCGATGGCTACCAGGACGCGAAGACGCTGGCCCGCCGCATCGAGAAGGTCGAGGCCTGGCTGGCCAAGCCCGAGCTGCTCGAAGCCGACAAGGACGCCGAATACGCTGCCGTGATCGAGATCGATCTGGCCGAGATCAGCGAACCCATCGTCTGCTGCCCGAACGATCCGGACGATGCCAAGACGCTGAGCGAAGTCGCCGGTACGCCGATCGACGAGGCCTTCATCGGTTCGTGCATGACCAACATCGGTCACTTCCGCGCTGCGGCCACCGTGCTCGGCGGCGCCCGCGACATCCCGGTCAAACTGTGGGTCGCCCCGCCGACCAAGATGGACGAGAGCGAGCTGATCAAGGAAGGCCACTACGCCAGCTTCGGCGCCGCCGGTGCCCGCACCGAAATGCCCGGCTGCTCGCTGTGCATGGGCAACCAGGCGCAGGTGCGTGAAGGCGCGACGGTGATCTCCACCAGCACCCGCAACTTCCCGAACCGCCTGGGCAAGAACACCAACGTGTTCCTGGGCTCGGCCGAACTGGCCGCCGTGGCCTCCAAGCTGGGCAAGCTGCCGACCAAGGACGAGTACCTGGCCGCCACCGGTGTGGTCACCGCCAAGGCCGACCAGATCTACAAGTACATGAACTTCGACCAGATCGAAGAGTACGTGGAGACGGCGAAGACCGTGGCCTGATCGCTGCACGCTTCCCCTCCAAGGCCCGCCCCGTGCGGGCCTTTTTTGTGTGCGGGCGAAGAACCGCCCTGCGCGGGCTGTGCCGCGGCGCGGCCGCCTACACCGAACGCTGGATCGGTTCGCGGGCGCGCTCAATGGTGAGGGGTTTGGTCAGGTAGCCGCGGCTCACGGGCATGCTGGCGGCACGCTCCTGGTCCAGCCGCACCCGCGTGCACCACCCGCCATGACCGGTTCGGGCAGGCGGATGGCGTGGGCGCAGAAGGCTTCGCAGTGTCGGGTCTGTTGGCTGATCGCGTCCTCCCCCCGGCGCGAGAGGTGCTACTGGCGGTCGGTGTCAATCGGCGTGATCAGGGGGCGGGCAGAGCCTGCCGCCAGCGCGGGGATCATCGCGAGTTCGGTCGCGTCGACCGGTCTTGGGCTGTGATTGATTCCCGCTGCTGCCGTTTCAGGTGCTCTGGCGTTCCATGAGCCGGTTGATGCGCAAGGCCCCGAGGGTGCACACGACGCCCGACAGCAGGTACAGCGACAGGGCGACGAGACCGAACTGCACGGACAGCCCCAGGGCCACCAGCGGGGCGAACGCCGCGCCGATGAGCCAGGCCAGATCGGTCGACAGCGCCGCGCCCGTGTAACGGTATTGGGTCGAAAAATTGGCCGTGACCGTGCCCGAGGCCTGCCCATAGGACAGGCCCAGCAGCACAAAACCCACCAGCAGGAACAGGTTGTTGCCCGTGGCGCCGCCGGCCAGCAGCCAGGGCGCAAACAGGCTGAAGACCCCGATCAGCACGGCCATGGCCCCCAGCAGGTTGCGCCGCCCCACGCGGTCGGCCAGCCAGCCGGAAAGCACGACGGCCCCGGCGGCCAGCAGGGCGCCCAGGATCTGCACCCCGAGCACCTCGGTGACAGGCTGGTGGTCGTGCAAAGCGATCCAGGACAGCGGGAACACGGTCACCAAGTGGAACAGCGCGAAGCTGGCCAGGGCGGCAAAAGCCCCCAGCACGACGTTGCGTCCCTCTTCACCCATCACGCGGGACACGGCCACCGGTTGCAGTTCGCGCTCTTGCAGCAACTGGGTGTAGGACTGCCCCACGATCAGTCGCAGGCGGGCGAACAGGGCCACCACGTTGATGGCGAAGGCCACGAAAAAGGCGTAGCGCCAGCCCCAGGCCAGGAATTCGGGCGTGCTCAGGCTGCCGTACAGGTAGGCGAACAGGCTGGCGGCGAGCACGAAGCCCAGCGGTGCACCCAACTGGCCCATCATGGCGTACCAGCCGCGGCGCTCGGGCGGGGCGGACATCGACAGCAGCGAGGGCAGGCCGTCCCACGAACCGCCCAGCGCGATGCCCTGGCCGATGCGCAGCACCAGCAGGGCGACGATGGCGGTGGTGCCGGCGGTGTCGTGGCTGGGCAGGAAGGCCATGCCCACGGTGCAGATGCCGAGCAGGAACAGCGCCAGGGTCAGCTTGGTGCCGCGGCCCCAGTGGCGCTGCACGGCCATCGACAGCGCCGTGCCGAAGGGCCGCACGACGAAGGCCACGGCCAGCAGCGCAAAAGCGGCCAGCGTGCCTTCCAGCGGCGACAGGAATGGAAACAGGAAGGCCGGGAAGACCAGGACGCAGGCGATGCCGAAGACGAAAAAGTCGAAATACTCGGAGGAGCGGCCGATGATCACCCCGACAGCGATTTCTCCGGGCGTGACGTCCTCGTGCGTGTCGGCGCGGGACAGGGCGGCAGGGCTTTCCTCGAAGGCGGCAGAGGCAAAGGTGGCAGAGGCGGCGCTGCTCATGAAAAAGGTCTCCTGATTGTTGTGTGGCGTGATGCCAACATGGTTCTACACCCAAGCGCGGGGGCCGACAAGTGCGCTTTCACCTAGCGTGGCGCTATCCCAAAAGTGGGGTCTGGCACTTGACCTTGGACAAAATGTCCAATCGACAAACGTGAGCAGATGGGTAAATTCGCGGCGAATTGTTTTTTGTCATCCTCGTTTACCCTTAAATCCGCTTCCGCATGTCCCGTATGCATCTCCCGCCGAGGCCCCGCAGGGCCGCGTGGCTGGCCGCCCTGGCGGCGCTGGCCGGCCTGACCGGCTGCAGCAAGGCCGTCGTTCTCAATCCCGCCGGCGACATCGCCGCCCAGCAGGGGC
The DNA here is from genome assembly GCF_030160815.1 of Hydrogenophaga electricum. Taxonomy (NCBI): domain Bacteria; kingdom Pseudomonadati; phylum Pseudomonadota; class Betaproteobacteria; order Burkholderiales; family Comamonadaceae; genus Hydrogenophaga; species Hydrogenophaga electricum. Next base: position 29,161 of record NZ_BSPB01000006.1, read on the forward strand.
ACCTGGTGGTGCAGGCCACGCTGCTGATGCTGGTCATCATCGTGCCGGTCATCACGCTCACGCTCTGGTTCGCCTGGAAGTACCGGCAGTCGAACGCGGCCAACACCGAGGCCGATTACGCGCCCGACTGGCACCACTCCACCATGCTGGAGCTGGTGATCTGGAGCGGCCCGCTGCTGATCATCATCGCGTTGGGGGCCATCACCTGGATCAGCACCCACAAGCTCGACCCGTACCGCCCGCTGGACCGCATCTCGGCGTCCCAGGCGCTGTCGCCGGACGTCAAGCCGCTGGAGGTGCAGGTGGTCGCGATGGACTGGAAGTGGCTGTTCTTCTACCCGGAGCAGGGCATCGCCACCGTCAACGAACTGGCCGCGCCGGTGAACCGCCCGATCCTGTTCAAGCTGACGTCCACCACGACCATGAACGCGTTCTACGTGCCGGACCTGGCGGGCATGATCTACACCATGCCGGGCATGCAGACCGAGCTGAACGCCGTGATCAACCAGCCCGGTGTGTACAAGGGCATGTCCTCGCACTACAGCGGCGCCGGGTTCTCGGGCATGACGTTCAAGTTCCATGGCCTGAGCGATGCCGACTTCGACCAGTGGGTGCAGAAGGCCAAGACCGAAGGCCAGGCGCTCGACCGGGCCACCTACGTGAAGCTGGCCGAACCCAGCGAACGCGATCCCGTGCAGCGCTTCGCCTCGGTCGAGTCAGGCCTGTACGACAAGGTGCTGAACCGCTGTGTGGAAGACGGCAAGATGTGCATGCACCACATGATGGCCATCGACGCCCTGGGGGGCGAGGCCTACGTCAAGGCGCAGGGGCTGAACCTGCCGCAGGACATCTGCACAGCCGAAGAGTCCATCCAGGTGCTGGCCGCGCTCGATTCGCGCACCGCCCGCTACGCCACGACCCGCCAATGATCCCCCGGCCCGGCTCCATCGCAGGGCGGTGGTGCCGGGCGACTGCCTGAGCGAGAACAACATGTCATCCGTTACCCCTGTCGAGGCCCACTGGGCCCTGGGCCGGCTTACCTGGGATTCGGTTCCCATGGCGCACGAGCCCATCCTGCTGTGGACCTTCATCGCCGTCGTGCTGGGCGGCGTGGGCGTCCTGGCCCTGCTGACCCGCTACCGCCTGTGGGGCCCGCTGTGGCGCGACTGGTTCTGCAGCATCGACCACAAGAAGATCGGGATCATGTACATGATCCTGGGCATCGTGATGCTGCTGCGCGGCTTCGCCGACGCGGTCATGATGCGGCTGCAGCAAGCCATGGCCTTCGGTGACAGCATGGGCTACTTGCCGCCGCACCACTATGACCAGATCTTCACCGCCCACGGCGTGATCATGATCTTCTTCGTGGCCATGCCGCTGGTCACCGGGCTCATGAACTACCTCGTGCCGCTGCAGATCGGCGCGCGCGACGTGGCCTTTCCGTTCCTCAACAACTTCAGCTTCTGGATGACCACCGCCGGCGCCGTGCTGGTGATGGTGTCGCTGTTCCTGGGCGAGTTTTCCACCTCGGGCTGGCTGGCACTGTCCAACCTGGGGGCGCAGAACCCCGGGGTGGGGCTGGACTATTACATATGGTCGCTGCAGATCGCCGGGGTGGGCACCACGCTGTCCGGCATCAACCTGATCGTGACCATCATCAAGATGCGCGCGCCCGGCATGAGCCTGATGAAGATGCCCGTCTTCACCTGGACTTCGCTGTGCACCAACGCGCTGATCGTGGCCTCGTTCCCGGTGCTCACGGCCGCCCTGGTGCTGATGAGCCTGGACCGCTATGTCGGCACCAACTTCTTCACGAACGACTTCGGCGGCAACCCCATGTTGTACGTGAACCTGATCTGGATCTGGGGCCACCCCGAGGTCTACATCCTGATCCTGCCGTGCTTCGGCATCTTCTCCGAAGTCGTGGCCACCTACAGCCGCAAGCGCCTGTTCGGCTACACCTCGATGGTCTACGCCACGGTGGTGATCACCATCCTGTCGTACATCGTCTGGCTGCACCACTTCTTCACCATGGGCTCGGGTGCGAGCGTGAACGCCTTCTTCGGCATCACGACCATGATCATCTCGATCCCGACGGGCGCCAAGATCTTCAACTGGCTGTTCACCATGTACAAGGGCCGCATCCGTTTCGAGCTGCCCATGATGTGGACCGTGGCCTTCATGGTCACCTTCGCCATCGGCGGCATGACCGGCGTGCTGCTGGCCGTGCCCCCGGCCGACTTCGTGCTGCACAACAGCCTGTTCCTGATCGCCCACTTCCATAACGTGATCATCGGCGGCGTGCTGTTCGGCCTGTTCGCCGGCATGAACTACTGGTTCCCCAAGGCTTTCGGCTACAAGCTCGACCGCACCTGGGGCGTGCGTTCGTTCTGGCTGTGGGTGGTGGGCTTCTACGTGGCCTTCATGCCGCTGTACGTGCTGGGCCTGATGGGCGTGACGCGCCGCGCCAACCACTTCGAAGACACCTCCCTGCAGATCTGGTTCCAGGTCGCCGCGTTCGGCGCCTTCCTGATCGCGCTGGGCATCGCCTGCTTCCTGATCCAGCTCGTGGTCAGCTACCTCAAGCGGGACCAACTGCGCGACGTGACCGGCGACCCCTGGGACGGCCGCACGCTGGAGTGGGCGACCTCGTCGCCGCCGCCCGACTACAACTTCGCCTTCACCCCGGTGGTGCATGAAATCGACGCCTGGTGGGACATGAAGAAACACGGCTACCAGCGCCCGCTCACCGGCTTCCAGCCGATCCACATGCCGGCCAACACGGCCGCGGGCGTGGTGATCTCGGCCCTGTCGCTGGTGCTCGGCTTCGCGCTGATATGGCACATGTGGCTGCTGGCCGGCGCGTCCTTCGCCGCGATGGTGATCGCCGCGATCGTGCACACCTTCAACTACCAGCGCGACTTCCACATCCCGGCTTCCGAAGTGACGGAAACCGAAAACCTGCGCACCCAACAACTGCGGGCCGCCCATGTCTGATCTCCACCTCCAAGCCGGCGCCGGCGGCGCCACCCTGAGCCCGCGCGCCTACCACCTGGCGCACGAACCGCATCCGGAAAACGGCACCTCGCTGGGCTTCTGGCTCTACCTGATGAGCGACTGCCTCATCTTCGCGGCGCTGTTCGCCACCTACGGCGTGCTCGGCCGCAGCTACGCCGCCGGCCCGACCGGCGCCCAGCTGTTCGACCTGACGCTGGTCGCCATTAACACCGCCTTCCTGCTGCTGTCGTCGATCACCTTCGGTTTCGCGATGCTGCGCAAGCAGAAGAACGACGTGAAGGGCACGCTGCTGTGGCTGGCCGTCACCGGCCTGTTCGGCCTGTGCTTCCTGGGCCTGGAGCTGTACGAGTTTGCCCACCTGCTGCACGAGGGCGCCGGCCCGCAGCGCAGCGCCTTCCTGTCGGCCTTCTTCACGCTGGTGGGCACGCACGGCCTGCACGTCACCTTCGGCCTGATCTGGCTGGTGGTGCTGATGGTCCAGATCGGCAAACACGGCCTGATCCATGAGAACCAGCGCCGCCTGATGTGCCTGTCGATGTTCTGGCACTTTCTGGACGTGGTCTGGATCGGCGTCTTCACCTTTGTCTACCTGATGGGAGTGCTGTGATGAGCGCACACGACATGCATGCACCGGCGCACGCCCACGATGACGGCCATCACCACGCCGCGGGGCCGCACGTCACGCTGCGCGAATACGCCACCGGCTTCGTGCTTTCGGTCATCCTCACGGCGATCCCGTTCTGGCTCGTCATGGCCAAGGTCATCACCGACCGGCCGACCGCCGTGCTCGTGCTGGGCGCGCTGGCCGTGGCCCAGATCCTGGTCCACATGGTGTTCTTCCTGCACATGAACGGCAAGGTCGAAGGCGGCTGGACGCTGCTCTCCACGATCTTCACCGTGGTCTTCGTTGTCATCGCGATCGCCGGCACCCTGTGGGTCATGTTCCACATGAACACCAACATGATGCCGGAGCACCCCACGCTGCCGCAGAGCCTGGGGGCCGCCAGCACGCCCTGGGTCGGCTGAGCATGGCGCTGCCGGGCCGCGGGCGCCGGGTCGCCCTGGCGGTGCTGGGTCTGTTGCTGCTGGCCGGTTTCCTGGCGCTGGGCACCTGGCAGGTGCAGCGGCGCGCCTGGAAGCTGGCGCTCATCGACCGGGTGGACCAGCGCGTCCACGCCGCGGTGGGGGCCTTGCCCGCGCCGGCCCAGTGGCCACAGGTCCATCCGGCCGAACACGAGTACCTGCCGGTGGAGGTGCGCGGTCGCTGGCTGCCCGAGCGCACGCTGCTGGCCCAGGCCGTCACCGACCTGGGCCCGGGTTTCTGGGTCATGACCCCGCTGCAGCAGGCCGACGGCAGCGCTGTCTGGGTCAATCGCGGTTTTGTGCCGCAGACGCAGCGGGCGCAGTGGCTGGCCCCGCCCGCCGACGCGGGCGATGCCGGGGCGGTGGTGGTGCAGGGCCTGCTGCGGATGAACGAGCCGGGTGGTGGCTTTCTGCGCCGCAATGACCCGGCCGGCCAGCGCTGGTATTCGCGCGACGTGGTCGCCATGGGCCAGCAGCAGGGCCTGTCGCAGGCCTCGCCCTTCTTCATCGATGCCGGCCTGCCCGGCCGGCGGCCCGCAGACCAGGCCACCGCCTGGCCGCGCCCGGGCCTGACGGTCATCCGATTTGCCAACAGCCACCTGGTCTACGCCCTGACCTGGTACGGCATGGCGTTGCTGGTTGCCGGGGCGGCCTGGTATGTGGCACGCTACGAGCGCGGCCGTCGCCCGGTGGGCGAGCCTCTCTCCACGCCTGCCCATGACCGTTCCCCGCGCTGAGCCTCCCGACACCGGGTCTGCCACCCCGACCCGTTCCGCCGAAGCGGCAGCGGGCCTCAAGAACCTGCAACAGCTGATCCAGCTGCGCTGGATCGCCGTGATCGGCCAGGTGGTCACCATCGACCTGGCGTATTACGGTCTGGGGCTGAGCCTGCCGCTGCGCGAGATGCTGCTGGTGGTGGGCTGCCTGGCGCTGTTCAACGTGGCCAGCCTGCTGCGCTGGCGGCTGGGCCACGATGTCCGCAGTTCCGAGCTGTTTGTGGCTTTCATGGTCGACGTGGCGGTGCTGACGCTGCAGCTCTACCTGAGCGGCGGCATCACCAACCCCTTCGTCTTCCTGTATCTGCTGCAGCTCACGCTCGGCGCGGTGCTGCTGCGTGGGCCGCACATCTGGTCCATGGTGCTGATCACCGCGGTGTGTTTTGGCGCACTGGCCCGTTACCACCTGCCGTTGCCGCTGCCACTCGATCTGCACGAAGGGTTTTCCAGCGTCTACGCGCTCGGGCTGCTGGTGTGTTTTCTGCTGAACGCGACGCTGGTGATCGTCTTCATCACCCGCATCCACCGCAACCTGCGCGAGCGCGATGCGCGCCTGGCGGCGGCGCACCGGCGGCGTGTGGAAGAAGAGCACATCGTGCGCATGGGGCTGCTGGCGTCGGGGGCTGCGCACGAGCTGGGCACGCCGCTGTCGACCCTGGCCGTGATCCTCGGCGACTGGCAGCACGACCCGCGCCTGACCGATGAGCCGCTGCTGCGCGAGGACATCGCCGAGATGCAGGCGCAGGTGCAGCGCTGCAAGCACATCGTCAGCGGCATCCTGCTGTCGGCGGGGGAAACCCGCGGCGAAGCGTCGGCGCAGACGACGGTGCGGGCTTTCGTGGACGCGCTGGCCCAGGAATGGCGCGACACGCGCTCGCTCCACCAGTTCGTCTACGACAACGGGTTCGGGGACGACATCCCCATGGTCTCCGATACCACGCTCAAGCAGATGGTTTTCAATGTGCTCGACAATGCGCGCGAAGCTTCGCCCGGCTGGGTGAAACTGGCCGTCACGCGCGAGGCCGATGCCCTGTGCCTGACGGTGACCGATCGGGGTCCGGGTTTTGCCCCGGGCATCCTGGCCCAGGCAGGCACGCCTTACCAATCGACCAAGGACCGTCCGGGTGCCGGCCTGGGCCTGTTCCTGGTGTTCAATGTGGCGCGCACCCTGGGCGGACGCGTGACCGTTCGCAACCGTCCCGAAGGCGGCGCGGAAGTCGCCATCCGGTTGCCGCTGGCGGCCATCACCCTGTCGGGCGGCAAGGCCTGAGACGCATGGAAAACGAAGAACGCTGTTTGCTGCTGGTGGAAGACGATGAGGCTTTTGCCCGGACGCTGCGCCGTTCGTTCGAGCGGCGCGGCTACCGGGTGCTTCACGCCACCAGCCTGCAGGAGGTCGAGGACCTGCTGACCCGCTCGACACCCGGCTACGCGGTGGTCGACCTCAAGCTCAAGGGCGAGGCGTCGGGGCTGGCCTGCGTGCAGACCCTGCACCGTGCCAGCGCTGGCATGCTCATCGTGGTGCTGACCGGGTTTGCCAGCATCGCCACCGCGGTGGAGGCGGTCAAGCTCGGCGCCTGCCACTATCTGGCCAAGCCGTCGAACACCGACGACATCGAGGCCGCTTTTGCCCAGAAGGCGGGCAACACCGAGGTCGAGATCACCAACCGCACCAGCTCCATCAAGACGCTGGAGTGGGAGCGCATTCACCAGGTGCTGGCCGAGACCGACTTCAACATCTCCGAGGCTGCCCGCCGGCTCGGCATGCACCGGCGCACCCTCACGCGCAAGCTCGACAAGCGGCAGGTGAGCTGAGCGCGCGCCCGCTTCAGAACGGGACCTTGTCGGTCGGGTACTTCCAGAAGTCGCGCAGCAGGTAGTTGACCGGCAGGTTCAAGGGCGAGCCGTTGGGGGGAATCGGTTTTTCGAACCAGGTGCTGTAGATGCCCAGGATTTCGCCGCTGTAGATCAGGCGGCGCATTTCGTCGTCCACGATCTTTTTGAGCGCCTCGTCGTCCTTGGGCAGCATGATGGCCAGCGGCTCGGTGGTCAGGAACTGGCCCACCACCTTCAGCGCCTTGGGGTCGGTGCGGCCGGCGGCCAGGCCGTAGAGCAGCACGTCGTCCATGGCGAAGGCGTCGGCCTGGCCTTTCTCCACCATCGCCACCGCCTGTTCGTGGTCGTCGGCCTCGACGATGGTCAGGGGCAGCGCCCGCACGCGCACCGCCTGGCGCAAGGCGGCCAGCGGGGTGGTGCTGCGGGTGGACACGACTTTCTTGAGCTGCGGGTGGTCGATGCGGTCCACCGGGCTGTCGGCCTTCACCAGCAGGCGGGCCCCCGTGATGTAGTGCGGAATGGTGAACGCGACCTGCTCACGCCGGCTGGCGTTGTTGGTGGTGGAGCCGCATTCCATCTGCGCCTGGCCCTGGGCCACGGCCTCGATCCGGTTGGCGGGCGTGACCTGCAGGTAGGCCACGGTCAGGGTTTTCAGGCCGAGCTTCTGTTGCACCGCCTGGGCCAGGCGTTTGCAGATGTCCAGCGCGTAACCGACGGGCTGCCCTTGCGGGTCCAGGTAGGAAAACGGCACCGAGGCGTTGCGGTGCGCGAGGGTGATGGTCCCTTCGGAGCGGATGCGTTCGAGTACCGGGCCGCCATGGGCGGGCAAGGCACCCAGCAGCCACGCGGCGAGGAGGGCGGGAACCAGCGGGGAACGGATGCTCATGGAAGGCTCCGGAGGTGGGTGGACTGACTGCGGTGCATGCAAGGGCGATGCCATGCGGGCGGTGGCGCCTTCAGGGCAGCGTTTGCGCCAGTGTGCGCAGCGCCTGGGCAGAGGCTTCGTCGCCCGGGAAAAAAGTCTCCATCGCCAGCTCCTGCAGGGTGATGTCGGTGGGCGAGCCGAACACCGTGGTGGTGCTGATGAGGTGCAGCACGCCGGTCGGGGTGTGCACCAGGAAAGGCATCAGCACGCCCGGGTGCTCGCCGTCCAGGCGGCGGATCTGCTCGGGCGGCTGGTCCGGATAGGCCTGCAGCTCCTGCAGCAGGGCCGCCAGCCCGGCGTCGCCGGTGGTGTGCAGTTGCTGCTGCAGGCGCGCGAACAGGTGTTCGCGCCACTGGTGCAGGTTGGCGATGCGTGGCGCCAGGCCGCCCGGGTGCAGGCTCACGCGCAGCAGGTTCACGGGCGGCACCAGCAGGGCCGGGTCGACGCCGGCCAGCAGCGGCACCACCATGCGGTTGGACAGCACCAGGTTCCAGTGCCGGTCGAAGGCCACGGCGGGCCAGGGTTCGTGGCGGTCCAGGATGTGCTGCACCGCCTGCCGCGCCGCCTGCAGCGCGGGATCGTCGAGCCGGTGCTCGCGGTACATCGGCGCAAAACCGGCCGCCACCAGCCAGGCGTTGCGCTCGCGCAGCGGCACCGAGAGGTGCTCGCACAGGCGCAGCACCAGTTCGCGGCTGGGGCTGGCCTTGCCGGTCTCCACGCAGCTCAGGTGCCGTGTGGACAGGCCGGCGTCGAAGGCCAGATCCTGCTGGCTCAGGCGGCGCTGCTGGCGCCAGTGGCGCAGGTGATCGCCGACGGCAACACGGCGGACGGCGGGGTGGGCGTTCATGCCGCCATCGTAGGCGGTCCGCGTGTCGATGTCATGACCTCGCAGGTCATGGACGCCATGCCCGGGTCGCCGGAGCATCGGGCTCCCATCGTTTTTCAAGGAGTCCACCATGTTCACCGTCTCTGTGTCCACCCTGCGCCGTGTGCTTGGGCTCGATGCCGCCTGCGGCATCGGCCTGGGCCTGTCCCACCTGGCGCTGGCCGGGTCGTTGTCCACCTGGACCGGCATTCCCGCCAACTGGCTGCAAGTGACGGCGCTGATTGTGATCGTGGCGGCGTCCACCGCCGGCTGGCTCGCGGCCCGGACCGAACCGCCAGTGGGCGGTGTCCGGCTGCTGGCCGCCGGCAACTTCGCCTGGGTCGCCGCCAGTCTCTGGCTGGCTTTCGGGGCCGGTCTGCCATTGACGGGGCTGGGGTTGGGCTGGGTGCTGGCGCAGGCGCTGGTGGTGCTGGTCATGGCCGAGCTGGAATGGGCGGGGGCACGCGGAGCGCAGCGTCTCGCGATGGCCTGAGACCCGGGTGACAGGGGTGCGGGGTGGGCGGCAGGGCGTGGGCCGTGCCTGGGTTCCTGGCGGGCACAATGCGCGCTCTGTCACCACTGTCTTGCTGTCACATGCCTTTTCCAAACAACCACGCCCCATCGGCGGGCGCTGCCACCGTGCGGCATCTGCCCATCACCTTCACGGGCTCGGGGAGCGAGTACTTCCGCATCTGGATCGTCAACCTGCTGCTGCTTTTCGTCACCCTGGGTCTGTATTGGCCCTGGGCCAAGGTGCGGCGGCTGCGCTATTTCTGGGCCAACACCCTGGTGGATGGCGATCCGCTGGGCTTTCACGGCGAGGCCCGGCAGATGTTCAAGGGCTGGGTGCTGGTCGGGGTGCTGTTCGTGCTCTACAACTGGGCCAGCAGCTTCTCCGCGATCGCGGGACTGGTGGCGTTCGTGGCGCTGGCCGCGCTGTGGCCGGCGCTGTGGCGCTCGTCGCTGGCCTTTCGCCTGGGCAACACCAGTTGGCGGGGCCTGCGTTTTCGCTTCGTGGGCTCGCTGCGCGATGCCTATCTGACGCAACTGCCGTCGTTCCTGGCGGCCTTGCCGCTCGTGCTGCTGTCTTTTGCCCTTCCCGAAGACCCGGACGCGACGCCGCCCGCGTGGTGGGCAGGGGTCTTTGGCGGGGCGCTGCTGCTGTTTCTGCTGACCCTGCCGTGGCTGTTCTGGCGCATGAAGGCCTACCAGCACCGGCACTACAGCTATGCGGGCCTGCAGACCGACTTTCGCGCCGGGCTGGGCGCTTTTTACCTGATCGCGCTCAAGCCCCTGTTGGTGCTGCTGGCGCTGGTGGGTCTGAGCATGCTGTATGTCGGGCTCCGTTTCGCTGGCGGGATCGCCTGGGACGGTGTGCTGTGGGTGCTGTTCCGCGTGCTGCCGATGCTGTTTGCCGGAGCCGGCTTGCTGATGTTTTTCGTGATCGGTCCCTGGCTCACCGCGCGCCTGCAGAACCTGGTCTGGACCAAAACCGGCAATGCGCAGATGCGTTTCATCAGCCAGCTCGGCTTTCGCCGCTTGTTGCTGCTGGGTTTCAAGAACGGTCTGCTGATCGCGCTCACCTTGGGACTGTACTGGCCGTTTGCCAAGGTCGCGGTGGCGCGCCTGCGGCTGGAGGCGGTGCACATCCGCAGCGTCATCGACATGGAGGCCCTGGCAGCGGCGGAACATGAGCAGCCGGGTGAGGCCGCCGGCGAGGCCGCGGGCGACCTGTTCGGTCTCGACATGGGCCTCTGAGCTGGCGCGCGCATGGAGCACCGACCACCCGTACCGGACGAGGGGCTGAACGTCCGCTACTTCGATGGCCGCAGCAACCGGGCCCAGGCGGTGCGGGCCCGGTTGACGGACGGCTGGCTGCACATCGACGCGGCCGAGGCGCCGCGCCAGATCGAGGCCCGGCGCGTGCAATGGCCGGAACGCACGCGGCGCGGCCCGCGCATCGCCCTGTTGCCCGACGGGGGCAGCATCCAGTCCACCGACGCCGCGGCCTGGGACGCCTGGGTGCGTGCCGGGGGCCAGTCCGAATCGCCCGTTGTCCGGCTGCAGCAGAGCTGGCGCGGGGTGGTGTTGAGCCTGTGCCTGCTGGTGGCGCTGTGCGCGAGCGGCTACGTCTGGGGGCTGCCGTGGGCGGCCCGGGTGATCGCCGACCGTTTTCCCGACGCTGCCGAGCGCCAGATCGGCGAGGCGGTGCTGGCCCAGGTGGGTGATCTCATGCAGCCCAGCCAACTCGCCGAGGCCCAGCAGCAGGCGATCGAGCGGGCCTGGCAGCAGGTGCAACGGGCGCACACGGCGGCGCAGGCGGCGCGCGGTGTGAGCGTGCGCCCCGCGCGCCTGCTGATCCGCCACAGCGAGGACATCGGCCCCAACGCGTTGGCACTGCCGGGCGGCATCCTGCTGCTGACCGACGACATGGCCCGGCTGCTGCAGCACGACACCGAGGTGATTGCCGGCGTGCTGGCGCACGAACTCGGCCATGTGCAGCACCGGCACGGGGTGCGCATGCTGGTGCAGATCGGGGTGCTGGGGTTTGCCGCTTCGGCGCTCTGGGGCGACTACAGCGGGGTGCTGGCGACGGTGCCGCTGTGGCTGGGGCAGGCCCACTATTCGCGCGAAGCCGAGCGCGAGGCCGACGCTTACGCCGCCACGGTGCTGCGCGATGGGGGCCTGTCGCCGGCGCTGATGATCCGGCTGTTCGAACGCTTCGCGCTGTTCAAGCGCTGTGGCGATGAACTGCTTCAACCGGAACCGGCCGAGACCGAGGTGGTGTGTGCAGAGCCAGCCACTTCCGAGCAACCGCAGCAAGGCAGGCTCTGGGGCCTGGGCTTCGCCTCGCACCCGGCGGACGCCGATCGGATCAGCTTCTTCCGCGACGCGGCGCGCTGAGCGAGCGGCTCAGGCCGACCCGCCGCCGGCCCCCTTGGGAGCCAGCGACCCACACAGCGGTGGAGCGTGGGGGTTCAGTCCAACCTGCCGCCGGGCCGCCCCAAGGCAGGGCCGCCCCCTTGGGGGGCAGCGACCCGCGCAGCGGTGGAGCGTGGGGGCTCAGGCCATCAATCGCGCGATCAGCGCGCCTTCGCTGGGCGTGGCCAGCGGGACCCAGACCTTGACCGGGCTGCCCTGGGCGACGTCGATGGCGGCGCCATCCTGGTTCTGCATCGCGTCCAACTGCACGATGCGGTTGCCGCTGGGGTGAATGACTTCCAGCCGGTCGCCGACAGCGAAGCGGTTCTTGGTCTCCACCTCGGCCCAGCCGTCTTCGCGCACCTGCAGCACCTCGCCCACGAACTGGCTGCGGTGGCTTTCGCTGTGGCCGGTGATGTAGTTCTGGTAGTCCTGCGCCGGGCGGCGCTCCATCAGGCCGCCGGTGTAGCCGCGGTTGGACAGGCCTTCGAGTTCGAGCAGCAGCTCGGGGTTGAAGGGTTTGCCGGCGACGGCGTCGTCGATGGCGCGGCGGTACACCTGCGCGGTGCGCGCCACGTAGTAGTGGCTCTTGGTGCGACCTTCGATCTTGAGCGAGTCGATGCCCATGGCGGCCAGCTTGCCCACGTGCTCGACGGCGCGCAGGTCCTTGCTGTTCATGATGTAGGTGCCGTGCTCGTCTTCCATGATGGGCATCAGCTCGCCGGGGCGGCCGGCTTCCTCGATCAGCCAGACCTTGTTGGCCTCCGGGTGGCGCTGGCCCGAGCCCGTGGTGGAAAACGCGCTCGCGGCTTCCTCGTCTTCCTGCGCGAAGTTGAAGCCGTCGAGCTTGGCCACGGGGGCGGCGTCGCCGGTGTCGGTGTCGGTGGTGGCGGCCTGGGTCTTGTATTCCCAGCGGCAGGCGTTGGTGCAGGTGCCCTGGTTGGGGTCGCGGCGGTTGAAGTAGCCCGACAGCAGGCAGCGGCCGGAGTAGGCGATGCACAGGGCGCCGTGCACGAAGACTTCGAGTTCGATGTCCGGGCAGTCGTTGCGGATCGCCTGCACCTCGTCCAGGCTGAGTTCGCGCGACAGGATGATGCGGCTGATCCCTTGCTTCTGCCAGAACTTCACCGCGGCGCTGTTGGTGGTGTTGGCTTGCACCGAAAGGTGGATCGGCACCTCGGGCCAGAGGCCCTTTTCCATCTGCTCGCGCACCAGCATGATCAGGCCGGCATCGGCCATGATGAGCGCGTCGGGCCTGAGTTCGACCACCGGCTGCAGGTCGCGCAGGTAGGTGCGCAGCTTGTCGTTGTGGGCGATCAGGTTGCTGGTGACAAAGAACTTCTTGCCGCGCCGGTGCGCTTCGCCAATGCCCTCGGCGATCTGTTCGAGCCGGAATTCGTTGTTGCGCGCGCGCAGGGAATAGCGCGGCTGGCCGGCGTACACCGCGTCGGCGCCGAAGTTGTAGGCGGCGCGCATGCGGTGCAGCGAGCCGGCGGGCAGGAGCAGTTCGGGGGCTTTCATCAGGGGGTGAATTGTCCCGCATTGGCTGTTGGGGCGGTCGGGCTATACCCGTATGCCGCACGCAGGCATTGCCGCTGTCCACAATAGGGTCATGGTGCCCGCCGGGGGCGCCCCCACGATCAAAGGAGCCCGCCTTGGCCACGTCCACGTCTTTTGCCCACCCCTTTGCCAAGACGCTCAAGACCTTCAAGACCGCGTCGGGCAAGCCGGGTCGCTTCTATTCGTTGCCGGCGCTGGCGCAGGCATTTCCGAACGTGCAGCGCCTGCCGGTGTCGCTGCGCATCGTGCTGGAGAGCGTGCTGCGCCATTGCGACGGCGAGCGGGTGCTGCCGGCGCATGTCGAACAACTGGCCAACTGGCAGCCGGCGGCGTCCCGCACGGAAGAAATCCCGTTCACCGTGGCGCGTGTGGTGCTGCAGGACTTCACCGGCGTGCCGCTGCTGGCCGATCTGGCGGCCATGCGCAGCACCGCAGCCCGGCTGGGACAGGACCCGAAAAAGATCGAACCCCTGGTGCCGGTCGATCTGGTGGTCGACCACTCGGTCATGGTCGATTACTACGGCCAGAAGAACGCGCTCGACCTGAACATGAAGCTGGAATTCCAGCGCAACCGCGAGCGCTACCAGTTCATGAAATGGGGCATGCAGGCCTTCGACACCTTCGGCGTGGTGCCGCCAGGCTTCGGCATCGTGCACCAGGTGAACCTGGAGTACCTGGCGCGCGGCGTGCACCTCAAGGGGGGGCTGTACTACCCCGACACCTTGGTCGGCACCGACAGCCACACCACCATGATCAATGGCATCGGTGTGGTGGGCTGGGGCGTGGGCGGCATCGAGGCCGAAGCGGCCATGCTGGGCCAGCCGGTGTACTTCCTCACGCCCGACGTGGTGGGCTTCGAGTTCACCGGGCAACTGCGTGAGGGCGTGACCGCCACCGACCTGGTGCTCACCGTGACCGAAATCCTGCGCCGCCACAAGGTGGTGGGCAAGTTCGTGGAGTTCTTCGGCGAAGGCACGGCCTCGCTGTCGCTGCCGGACCGCGCCACCATCGCCAACATGGCGCCCGAGTACGGCGCCACCATGGGCTTCTTCCCGGTCGACGGCAAGACGCTGGACTACTTCCGCGGCACCGGCCGCAGCAAGGCCGAGATCGAGGCCTTCGAGGCCTACTTCCGTGCCCAGGGCCTGTTCGGCGTGCCGGGGGCGGCCGGTGCGCAGATCAAGGCCGGTGAGATCGCCTATTCGCAGGTGATCACGCTCGACCTGGGTACCGTGGCGCCGTCGCTGGCCGGCCCCAAGCGGCCGCAGGACCGCATCGAACTGGGCCTGGTGGCGTCGCAGTTCCGCAGCCTGTTCAGCCAGCCGGCCGCGAGCAACGGCTTCAACCAGCCCGAAGACCGGCTGCCGGTGCGCCACCCGGTGGTGACCAGCGAAGCCGGCGCGGCCCCGGCCAAGGGCTATACCCTGGGCAATGGCGATGTGCTGATCGCCGCCATCACCAGTTGCACCAACACCAGCAACCCGAGCGTGCTGCTGGCGGCGGGCCTGCTGGCCAAGAAGGCGGTGGAAGCGGGGCTGAAGGTGCGGCCGCACATCAAGACCTCGCTGGCGCCGGGCTCGCGCATCGTCACCGAATACCTGACCGAGACCGGCCTGCTGCCCTATCTGGAAAAGCTCGGGTTCGCGCTGGCCGGGTACGGCTGCACCACCTGCATCGGCAACGCGGGCGACCTGGCGCCGGCGATCAACGACACCATCGTGCGCAACGACCTGGTCTGCGCGGCTGTGTTGTCGGGCAACCGCAACTTCGAGGCGCGCATCCACCCCAACCTCAAGGCCAACTTCCTGGCCAGTCCGCCGCTGGTGGTGGCCTATGCCATCGCGGGCACCGTGCTCAAGGATTTGATGACCGAGCCGGTGGGGCAGGGCAAGGGCGGGAAAGACGTGTACCTGGGCGACATCTGGCCCACCAGCGACGAGATTCACGCGCTGATGCGCCACGCCATGAAGGGCAAGGCCTACCGCGAAAACTACGCCCAGGTGCGCACCGAGCCGGGCAAGCTGTGGGAGCGCATCCGCGGGGCCGCCGGCACCACCTACGACTGGCCATCGAGCACCTACATCGCCGAGCCGCCGTTCTTCACGGGCTTCTCGCTGCAGGGCGGCCCGGCCGACGTGCCGGTGTCTATCCAGGGCGCGCGGGTGATGGCGCTGTTCGGCGATTCGATCACCACCGACCACATCTCGCCGGCCGGCTCGATCAAGGAGAGCTCGCCCGCCGGGCTGTGGCTCAAAGAGCACGGTGTGCTCAAGGCCGACTTCAACAGCTACGGCTCGCGCCGGGGCAACCACGAGGTGATGATGCGTGGCACCTTCGCCAACGTGCGCATCAAGAACCTGATGCTGCCGCCCAAGGCCGATGGCGCGCGGGAAGAGGGCGGCTTCACGCTGCACCAGCCCTCGGGCGAGAAGCTGGCCATCTACGACGCGGCCATGCGCTACCAGGCTGAAGGCGTGTCCACCGTGATCTTTGCGGGCGAGGAGTACGGCACCGGCTCCAGCCGCGACTGGGCCGCCAAGGGCACACAGTTGCTGGGCATCAAGGCCGTGGTGGCGCGCAGCTTCGAGCGCATCCACCGCTCCAACCTGGTGGGCATGGGCGTGCTGCCGCTGCAGTTCAAGACCGGGGACTCGTGGGAATCGCTGGGCCT
The DNA here is from genome assembly GCF_030160815.1 of Hydrogenophaga electricum. Taxonomy (NCBI): domain Bacteria; kingdom Pseudomonadati; phylum Pseudomonadota; class Betaproteobacteria; order Burkholderiales; family Comamonadaceae; genus Hydrogenophaga; species Hydrogenophaga electricum. The sequence goes on from NZ_BSPB01000006.1 coordinate 44,817, forward strand.
GCGCGGCGACGAAACCGTGGACGTGGTGCCGCATCCCGCGCTGACCCCGCAGAGCGACGCGCAACTGGTCATCACCCGTCCGGACGGTACGCGCCGCACGCTGACCGTCACGCTGCGCATCGACACCCCGATCGAGGTGGGCCACTACCGGGCCGGCGGAATTCTCCCTTACGTGCTCAGGCAATTGCTCGGCGCTTGAGCGCAGCGCCGCAAGGCGGCATGATGTGAGCCACGCGCCCGCCGGGCGCCCTGCAGGGAGTTGCCATGCGCAAGCCAGCCCTCTACAGCCCCTCCGCCCGCTCCGGCCCGGCGCCGGTTCCCGGGGAGCCGGCCGTGGCCGCGCCTGCCGATGGGTTGGCGGCACCGGCCCCTGTGCGCGGGCGCTGGCGCCGCTGGCTGACCGATGTGCGGGGGCTCTGGGTGGCCCTGCTGCTGCTGGCAGCGTTGCTGGCGGCCAGCGTCTGGTGGCAGCGCGCGCAGGGCCCGCGCGCGCTCACGCAAAAGGACATCGACGCTGCGGTCCTGCGCACCCTCACCACGCAGAACCTGCCTTCGGCGGCCGCGCGCGCTGCGGCCAAGATCCGCCCCGCCGTGGTGCGTGTCGAGTCCTTCGCGAACAACCGCAAGGGTGAAGAGGTGGAGCAGAGTGTCGGCACCGGGGTCGTGATCGTCGACACCGGCCTGATCCTGACCAACCTGCACGTGGTGCAGTCGGCCGAGCGCCTGCGCCTGGTGTTTGCCGACGGCTCCGAATCCGGCGCCACCGTCACCACCGTGCAACCCCAGAACGACCTGGCCGTGCTGCAGGCCCACACGCTGCCCGACGACCTGCACGCGGCCACGCTGCGGGGCACCGGCGACCTGCTGCCCGGCGACCAGGTGGTGGCGGTGGGCTACCCCTTCGGCATCGGCCCGTCCACCTCGGCCGGGGTGATCTCGGGTTTCGGCCGCTCGTTCCGTGCGCCCGAGGGGCAGCAGGACATCGAGAACCTCATCCAGTTCGACGCGGCGGCCAATCCCGGCAATTCGGGCGGGCCGCTGGTCACCATGGACGGCGAGGTGGTGGGCATCGTCACCGGCATCCTCAACCCCACCAGCCACCGCACCTTCGTCGGCATCGGTTTTGCCGTGCCGATCGAGAGCGCCGCTGCGGCGGCCGGCCTTCCCCCTTTCTGAATCTCCAGGAGCGCTGCATGAGCGAACACACTTCCCCCGACCACGCGCAACTCATGGAACAGATCCTCTACGAGGTCAAGCGCGTGGTGGTGGGCCAGGACCGTTTTCTCGAACGCGTGATGGTGGCCATGCTGGCACAGGGGCATCTGCTGGTCGAGGGGGTGCCCGGGCTGGCCAAGACGTTGACCGTCAAGACCCTGGCGGGGGCGGTGCAGGGCCGCTTCAAGCGCATCCAGTTCACCCCCGACCTGGTGCCGGCCGATCTGGTGGGCACGCGCATCTACAACCAGAAGACGGGCGAGTTCGCCACCGCGCTGGGTCCGGTGTTCGCCAACCTGCTGCTGGCCGACGAAATCAACCGCGCGCCGGCCAAGGTGCAGAGCGCCCTGCTGGAGGTGATGCAGGAGCGGCAGGTCACCATCGCCGGCGAAACGCACCAGGTGCCCGAGCCCTTCCTCGTCATGGCCACGCAGAACCCCATCGAGACCGAAGGCACCTACCCGCTGCCCGAGGCCCAGGTGGACCGCTTCATGATGAAGGTGCTGGTGGACTACCCGACCGACGAGGAGGAGTACGTCATCGTCGAACGTGTCACGGGACCGCGCCTGGAGGTGCAACCGGTGGCGACCACCGCCCAGTTGGCCGACCTGCAGCGCCAGTGCCGCGATGTGTACGTGGACCCGTCGCTGGTGCAGTACGCGGTGCGCCTCGTATCGGCGACCCGCACGCCGGAGCGGCACGGCCTGAAGGACATGGCGCGGCTCATCACCTATGGCGCCAGCCCGCGCGCCACCATCGGGCTGGTGGAGGGCGCGCGTGCGCTGGCGCTGCTGCGGGGCCGCAGCTATGCGCTGCCGGAAGACATGGTCGATCTGGTGCCCGACGTGCTGCGCCACCGCGTGGTGCTGTCCTACGAAGGCCTGTCCGAAGGGCTCGACGGCGACGCGCTGGTGGCGCGCATCATGAAAACCGTGCTGCCACCGGCCAAGCCGCTGGCGCCCGAACGCAAGGCGGCCTGAGATGGGGCTGTTCCGCCGCCGCCAGGCCCCTCCCGCCGCGCCGCCCGTGCCGCCGCAGGCCGCAGACAACGGCCGCACCGAAGCCCTGCTGCGCCGGCTCGAATGGACGGTGATCCGCCGGCTCGACGGCCTGCTGCAGGGCGATTACCGCACGCTGATGCGCGGCACCGGGCTGGACCTGGCCGACCTGCGCGAATACCAGTTGCACGACGACGTGCGCCACATCGACTGGAACGTGACCGCGCGCCTGCAGCAGCCGCACGTGCGCGTGTTCACCGAAGACCGCGAGATGGCGGCCTGGTTCCTGCTCGACCTCAGCCCCTCGGTCGATTTCGGTTCCGGTGAGCAGCGCAAGCGCGAGGTGCTGCAGGGCTTTGTGGGGGTGCTGGCGCGGCTCATCACCCGCCATGGCAACCGGGTCGGCGCCGCCCTCTACGGGGGGCGCGGGCAGGCGGCGGTGCACGCCGTGCTGCCGGCACGGGGCGGGCGGGGGCAGGTGCTGCGTCTGATGCAGATGCTCGGGCCCGAGGCCCCCGCAACCCCCGCCGGCAAGGCGCTGCCGCACGGCCCCACGCGGCTGGCCGACCTGCTGCGCGCCGCCACGCACACGGTGCGCCAGCGCAGCACGGTGTTTGTGGTGTCCGACTTCATCAGCGAGCCCGGCTGGGAGCAGCCGCTGGGCGAATTGGCGCGCCGGCACGACGTGGTCGCGGTGCGCCTGCTCGACCCGCTCGAACTTGAACTGCCCGACCTCGGGCTGCTGACTTTGCGCGATGCCGAAACCGGCGAACAGCTGCTGGTGGACACGCACGACCGCGGCTTTCGCCAGCGCTTCGCCCGCATCGCCGCCCAGCGCGAAGCGGTCTTGCGCGAAAGCCTGGCCCGTGCCGGCGTGGATGCGCTGGAGCTGTCCACCGACGACGATCTGGCCGATGCGGTGGTGCGTTTCGTCGACCTGCGCAAACGCCGTTCCGGTGCACACCGGGGCGCCTCGACCGGACCGGTGCCGGTGCGCGTGGCCACCGGCACCGCGCGAAAGGAGGTCGCTGCATGAACAACCTGCCCGTCACCTTTATCTGGCCGCAGTTCCTGTGGCTGTTGCTGCTGCTGCCGGTGCTGGTGCTGCTGTACTGGTGGCTGCTGCGCCGGCGCCGGCAGACGGCGCTGCGTTATGCGAGCCTGTCGATCGTGCGCGAAGCCATGGGGCGGGGCGGGAACTGGCGCCGCCACGTGCCGCCCGTGCTGCTGTTGCTGGCTTTTGCGGCCATGCTGCTGGCCGCGGCGCGGCCCATGGCCACCATCCTGCTGCCGTCCACCCAGCAGACCATCATCCTGGCGATGGACGTGTCCGGCAGCATGCGCGCGACCGACGTGGAACCCAACCGCCTGGTGGCCTCGCAGAACGCGGCCAAGGCCTTTCTGGCCGAGCTGCCGCGCCATGTGAAGGTGGGCATCGTGGCCTTTGCCGGCTCGGCGCAGGTGGTCCAGCCGGTGACGCTCAGCCGCGAAGACCTGAACGCCGCCATCGACAAGTTCCAGATGCAGCGCGCCACCGCCATCGGCAGTGCCATCGTGGTGGCGCTGTCGGAGATCTTCCCCGGCCAGGTGGACCTCGCCAGCGTGACCTGGGGCCGACGCAACGACCCTTTCGGTCCGCAGGGCCGCCCCATCGACCAGCAACCCGCGGCCCAGGGCGAGGCCAAACCGTTTGAACCGGTGCCGCCCGGGTCGTACAGCTCGGCCGCCATCATCCTACTGACCGATGGCCAGCGCACCACGGGGGTGGACACGCAGGAGGCGGCCAAGATGGCGGCCGACCGGGGCGTGAAGGTCTACACCGTGGGCGTGGGCACGGTCGACGGTGAGGTGATCGGCTTCGAAGGCTGGTCCATGCGCGTGCGGCTCGATGAAGACAGCCTCAAGGAGGTGGCGCGTGCCACCCAGGGCGAATACTTCTATGCCGGCACCGCCGACAACCTCAAGAAGGTGTACGAATCGCTGAGCACCCGGCTCACGGTCGAAAAAAAGGACACCGAGGTTTCCGGTCTGCTGGCCCTAGTCGCGGCCGTGCTGGTGCTGCTCTCGGCCGGGCTGTCGCTGTTCTGGTTCCAGCGGGTGCTGTAGCGCCCCACCGCTGTCGTCCACGGCATCGATGACGGGGTTTGCTGATCCCCGTCAAGCTGCACCGGCGCTTGGTCGGCACAATGCCGCCTCATGAAAGAAAACGTCGTGGTGGCCGGTGGTGGCATCGGCGGCATGGCCTGCGCGCTGGCCCTGGCCCGTTCGGGCTCGGTGGTGCAACTGGTCGAGCAGGCCGAGGCCTTCGGCGAGGTCGGGGCTGGTATCCAGCTGGGCCCGAATGCCGTGCGCGTGCTGCAGGACTGGGGCCTGACCGAGGCGCTCAACGCCTGTGCAGCCTTTCCCGAAGAGCTGCAGGTGCGCGACGCGCATGGGGGGCACCGCATCGGGCGCATGCGCCTTGGGCCGCTGTTCCGGGCGCGCTACGGCCAGGCCTACGCCACCATCCACCGTGCCGATCTGTTGGCCATGCTGCACGACGCCGTGCGCCAGCGGCCCGAGGTGCGTCTCACGCTCGGCACGCGCGTGGCGTCCTACGAGGCCCTGCCGGGTGAAGTGCGCGTGCACGCCGAAAACGATGCGGAGTTCCGCGGTGAGGCGCTGATCGGCGCCGACGGGCTCTGGAGCCGGGTGCGCCACCAGTTGCTGGGTGCGCAGCCGGTGCGGGCCAGCGGGCACCTGGCCTACCGGGGCATGATCGCCGCGCGCGATGTGCCGGCGCTGTCGCGCGCCAACGCGGTCACCGCCTGGCTGGGGCCGCGCCTGCACGTGGTGCATTACCCGGTGCGGCGCGGCGAGTGGTTCAACATCGTGGCCGTGGTGCACGGGGTGCTCGGGCAGGGGCATGGCGGCCCGCCGGGCAGCGATCCGCAGGCCTGGAGCCACGAGGCGCGCGATGCCGATCTGCGGCGCGCGCTGGGTCCGGTCTGTTTTGAACTCATGGACATGCTGCGTTCGGTGCAGGACTGGAAGCTCTGGGCGCTGAACGACCGGCCGCCCATGACCGGCGTGCAGGATCAGGCGCGCGGCCGCGTGGCCCTGCTCGGGGACGCGGCGCACCCCCTGCGTCCGTACCTGGCGCAGGGGGCAGCGATGGCCCTGGAAGATGCCTGGACCCTCGGGCGCCTGCGCTCGGTCGCCGAAGCCCCGGGCGGCGTGGTCGACTGGCCGACCCTGCTGGCGCGCTATGCGCAGGTGCGGTGGGCGCGCAATGCGCGGGTGCAGGCAAGCTCGGCGCGCAATGGCAGCATCTTTCACGCCGTGGGGCCCGTGCGGCTGGCGCGCAACCTCGCGATGGCGGCGCTGGGCGAGTCCGTGATGGACAATCGCTGGCTTTACAGCGGACCGCCCGACCCCCTGGCCTGAACGACGGCCGGGCCTGCTACGCTTGCCGGGACGCCGGCCCCGAGACGGGCGGCGCAGCCAAACACCCGAGGACGACGCCCATGAAAACCCCCGCACCCGCCCTGTTGCCGCAACCCCTGCGCCGCCGCCTGCTGGCCCTGCCGGCCGCCCTGGCGCTGGCCGCCACGGGCGCCAGCGCGTGGGCCGACAACGCCCCCTGGCCGAACCGGCCGCTCAAGCTCGTGGTGGGATTCCCGGCGGGTTCTTCGCCCGACCTCACGGCCCGGGTGCTGGCCGATCCGCTGGCGCAGGCGCTCGGTCAGCCGGTGGTGGTGGAGAACCGGGTGGGGGCCGGCGGCAACATCGGGGCCGCCGTCGTGGCGCACGCCACCGACGACCACACCATCGGGCTGATGATCAATGGCAACCTGACCATTGCCAAGATCCTCAACCCGGCCACCACCTACGATCCCCTCAAGGAATTGCAGCCGGTGTCGCTGATCGCGGTGTCGCCCCTGGTGCTGGCGGTGCCGGCCAGCACGGCGACCAGCGGTGCGGCCTTTCTCGAGGCGGCGCGGCAGAGCGGCGACCGCTGGAACTACGGCACCCCGGGCATCGGCACCGTGGCCCATCTGGGCATGGAACTGCTCAAGGCGCGGGCGGGCATCGCGCCGATGCACGTGCCGTATCCCGGCAACCCGCAGGTCATCACCGGCCTCATCGGCGGGCAGGTGCAGATGGCCTTGCTGCCGCCGGGGCTGGCCATGTCGCAGGTCAAGGGCGGCAAGCTCAAGGCGATCGGGGTGACGTCAGCCGGGCGCAGCAGCGTGGTGCCCGACTTGCCCAGCCTGAGCGAGGCGGGCGTGAAAGACCTGAACCTCGAGATCTGGAACGCGGTGGCCGCGCCGCAGAGCCTGCCGCGTGCCCATGTGCAGCGCCTGTCGGAACTGCTGGCCGACATCGTGCGCCGGCCCGAGGTGCGCGAGCGCATCGCGGCCCAGGGCTGGCAGGTGGTGGGGACCGCGCCCGAAGGGCTCGCGCACCGCATCCGGACCGACACCGAAGCCATGGCCGAGGTCATTCGCAAGAACGACATCCGGCCCCAGTGAGGGCGGTGAGGCCGGACCCGGCGAGCGCCTGAGTCCCTGGCAATTGTCGGGCGCGGGTGCGCTGCCCTGCCGTCAGGCCAGGGTGGCTGCGGGCTCCGGGGCAGGGAAGCCGTTGCGTCCCGGGAACTCGGGCGCGAGCGGGCGCGCGTTGCCCATCTTGAGCCACAGACGGATCATCTTGCGCCAGCGGGCCGGATCGGGGTCGTCCTCGAAGCCCGTGCGCGAGTGCAGCACGGCGTAATTGTTGGCGAACTGGATGTCGCCCGGCTCCAGCATCATGTCCAGCCGGATGTTCGGATCGTGCATGACGTCGTCGAACAGGTCGAGGGCGGCGATTTCCACCCGCGAGAGCGGCTGTTCCATGATGTCATGCCCCAGCTCCAGGTACTGGCGCAGGTAGCGGCAACTGAGCTTGCCTTCGTGGTAACTGAAGATGGGCGAGAGGCTGGGCCGGGGCTCGCACAGGTGCTCGAAATACATCGGCCGGTAGTACAGGCCGATGAATTCGGGGTGCCGGGTCAGGATCTCGTTGTAGATCGCGGCCACGCTGACCAGGCTGCTCAGGCCGCCACGCAGGGCCTTGCGCACGCACAGCAGGGCGACCACGTCGGACGGGTCCGAGTGGTAGGGCAGGTAGAGGTTGGTTTCGTAGACCCGCGTGCTCTTTTGCGTCGCGTCGCCGACGTTCATCACGGCGCCCAGCAGGTCCCCGCGCGGGTTCTGGCGCACCGGGGTGCCCATGTGCAGGCCCAGGCCGTAGTAGATGGCGTCGAGGTCTTCGTCGCTGTAGCGTTCCACCGGCAGACCCCGCAGCACCAGAAAGCCGCGGCCGTTTTCCAGCTCGTCGGTGTAGCGCGCCAAGTCGGGCGCGAGCGCGTGGATCGGGAAGTCGTCCCGGGTGAAGTCGGGAAAGCGCAGGCCGCGCGACTTGAGCTGTGCCAGCGCGGCGTCGATCACGGCGAGGGCCTCGGGCGTGATCGGGTGGATCCAGCTGTGGTCGTGGGCGAAGTCGGGGCCGCGCCAGGCGGCGGGACCGGTGATCGGGGTCGATTGGATGAGACTCATGGGAGAAGGCTTATTGCGGTTTGTAGCCGGCGTTGCGGACCATGGTGGCGGAAAAGTCCTGCGTGGCCTTGAGGCGGGCGTTCAGGTCGGCGGCGTTGCCGGCGTGGGCGCTGATGCCCAGGTTGGCGAGCTTGTCGGCAAACTCGGGCGACTTCACCACCTTGGTGATGGCCGCGCTGTAGCTGTCGATCACGGGGGCGGGGGTGCCGGCCGGGGCGAAGACGCCGTTGAAGATCATGTCTTCGTAGCCCTTGATGCCGAGCTCGGCATAGGTGGGTACGTCGGGCAGGATGGGCAGGCGGCTGGTGCCATTGACGGCGACGATGCGCAGCTTGCCGGCCTTGGCCGGCTGCAGCATGGCGCCCACCGAGCCGATGCCGGCCGGCACCTGGCCGGCCATCACGTCCTGCACGATGGGGGCGTCGCCCCGGTAGGGCACCGACTTCAGGTCGGCGCCGAGCGCCCTGGCCACCACGCCGACGGCAAAGTCGGGCGCACTGGCCGGTGCGGGCACGCCGACATTGCCTTTGGCCGGATTGGCCGCGACCCACTGGGCAAAGTCGCGCAGGCCGGCATTCGGTTTGCCCAGCACGCCGGTGTTGAGCACGAACACGTCGGGGTTGACCGCCACCATGGCCACGGGGGCGAAGTCCTTGGCGGTGTCGAAGCCCGGGTTGCTGATCGTCAGCGGGATCATGGCGACCGTGTGGCTGTTGGAGAGGAACAGCGTCGTGCCGTCGGGTTTGGCGCCCTTGAGCGTTTGCGCCGCGATCTGGCCGCCGGCGCCGGGTTTGTTTTCCACCATGACGCTGCGCCCCAGTTCCTGCTGCAGGCCCTGTGCCAGCAGGCGCGCAATGGCATCGCTGCTGCCGCCGGCCGGGAAGCCCACCAGGATGCGGATGGCCGGGCCGCTGTCGGCCTGCGCGGCCGAGGTGGCCAGCAGGGCGGCGGCGCCAAGGCCGAGGAGGGCGTGGAAGGTGGTGCGTCGTTGCATGCTCGTGGGTCCTGGAGGAAGTGGAAGAAAAGGCGAAGGGAGGGAAACGGGTTCAGGCCGGATCGAACACCTTGCCCGGGTTGAGCAGGTGCAGCGGGTCGAGGGCCTGCTTGATCGCGCGCATGACCGCCAGTTCGGCGGGATTGCGGCTGGCGTGCAGGAAGGGCTTTTTGTGCAGGCCGATGCCGTGTTCGGCCGAGATGCTGCCACCGGCCTGCGCGACCAGGGCGTAGACGATGGCCTCGACCGCGTGCTCGGCCTCGTCGAAGTTCAGGCCACCGAGCGATCGGGCGTCGGTGCTCAGGTGCAGGTTGCCGTCGCCGAGATGGCCAAAGCGCAGCGATCGCTGCCCGGGCCAGCGTTCGCTCAGGGCGTCCACGCAGCGGTCGGCGAAGCGGCCCAACTGGTCGAGTGGCAGGCTGATGTCGAAGTTGATGGGCGCGAGGTGGGTCGGGAATTCGGCCGTGACCTCCCGCAGGCGCCACAGGCTGGCTGCCTGGGCGCGGGACTGTGCGATCACGGCATCGCGGACCAGGCCTTCTTCCAGCGCCTGGCCGAGCACGGCTTCGAGCGCTTCGGTCAGGGCGGGCTCGTCGTTGCCGCTCAGATCGGTGAGCACCAGCAAGGGGTGGCTCTGCGCCAACGGCGCCGGGGTCCGCGTCCAGCGCAGCGCGTGGTCGAGGAAGTCCTGCCACATCAGTTCGAAAGCGGCCACACCGCCGGGGCAGTGTGTCTGCAGCCGGCGCAGCAGGCGCAGGGCGCTGTCGCAGTCGGCCACGGCCGCGAGCGCGGTGGCGCGCGCCCGGGGGGCGGGATGCAGGCGCAGCAGCGCGCGTGTGATGACGCCCAGCGTGCCCTCGGCCCCGATGAAGTGCTGCTTGAGGTCGTAGCCGGTGTTGTTCTTGACCAGCGGGCGCATCATGTCCAGCACCGTGCCATCGGCCAGCACCACTTCCAGGCCCAGGGTCTGCTCGCGCATCATGCCGAACTGCACCACGCCATTGCCGCCGGCATTGGTCGACAAGGTGCCGCCGATCTGGCACGAGCCGCGGGCGCCCAGGTCGACGCCCAGCAGGCAGCCGGCTTCCTGGGCCGCTTCCTGCGCCGCCTGCAGGGTGGCGCCGGCCTGCACGGTGAGGGTGCGGGCGTCGGCATGGACCGCTTCGATCGCGTTCATGCGGTCCAGCGACAGGGCCACGGCCCCGGCCGAAGGCACGGCGGCGCCCGCCAGGCCGGTGAGGCCGCCCTGGGGCACCACCGGCACCCGGTGGGCGTGGCAGGCGCGCAGCACCGCCGACACCTGGGCCGTGCTGGCCGGACGCAGCAGCGCCAGCGGCGCCTGGGGCGGGGTGCCGCTCCAGTCGGCATGGTGGCGTTCCGGGATGGCGTTGCCCAAGGAAAGACCTTCGGGACCGACGGTGTCGGTCAGGGCGGCCAGGAATTCAGGGTTCAGGACAGGCATGGATCTGTGACCAGGGTGTGAAGCGCAGTATGAAAGTGCCTGGTCACGAGCACCAATACCATCTGCTCTTTCAATCCATAGGCTCGGACCTATGCCTGTCGATCCGGGGCAGCCTTCCCTGGAGCACGCGCCGTTCGATGAGGTCGGAAATGGTGTCGTGCAGACACTGGCGCGTCGCGTCGGCGGCCGGGGTGAGCGGCGTGCCGGCGGGCCAGGCAATGGACTGGATGCGGTTGAGCGGCGGGTCGGTGATGTCCAGCGACTGCACACCGTGGCGCCCGTCGGCGGCGGCGAACGCGTTGCAGGGCAGCACGGCCTGGGCCAGGCCGCCGCGCACCAGGGCGCGGGTGAGGTCGGCGTCGTTGACCTCGTAACGCACGTTCAGGCTGCGTTTGCGGGCGTTGGCCACGCGCTCGATGAGTTTGCGCTGGTCGTGGTGGCGATCGGCCGCGACCAGCGGGCGGTCGCCGATGTCGTCGAAGCGGATGCGCCGCTGGCCGCGGGCAAAGCTGCCGCGGGCGCCGAAGAGGCAGAAGTGCTCTTCGTAGACCGGCTCGCTCAGCAGGCTCGGCAGCTCGAAGGCGTTGGGCATCAGGGCCAGGTCGACGCTGCGGGCCTCGACCACCTGGCGCATCTGGTGCGACAGGCCGGTGACGACAAACACCCGCACGTCGGGATAGCGGGCTTCCATGGCCCGGTACAGCGGCGCGATCACCACAGCGGCGATGGAGCCGTCCATGCCCAGCCTGACTTCGCCCCGGGGCAGGCCCTGCACCGCCGCGACCTCGTCGGGCAGGTGGTCGAGCTGGCGCAGGATGGCGCTGGCACGGTCGAACAGGCGCTGCCCGGCGGGGGTGAGGGTGACCCCCCGGGCGTGGCGTTTGAGCAGGGGAACGCCCAGTTCCTCCTCGATGGCCGCCATGTGCTGGCTCAGCGAGGGCTGGGCGATGTGCAGCGCGGCCGCGGCCTGGCTGATGCTGCCCGAGCGGGCGATGGCGACGAAGTAGCGCAGTTGCCGGGGGCTCATCGGCTGTCGTCGCCTGCCGGGAGTCAGAGTGCGGTGCGCAGCCGCCAGATCTCGGGGAACAGCACCACGTCGAGCATCTTGCGCAGGTAGCTCACGCCGCCCGTGCCACCGGTGCCGCGCTTGAAGCCGATGACCCGCTCGACCGTGGTCAGGTGGCGGAAGCGCCAGAGGCGGAAGGCGTCTTCGAGGTCGGTGAGTTCTTCAGCCAATTGGTACAGGTCCCAGTGCGCCTTGGGGTCGCGGTAGACCTGCAGCCAGGCCTGTTCCACACCATCGTCGTCGGCGTAAGGCTGGGTCCAGTCGCGCTGCGTGTGGCTCGCCGGCACCGCGATGCCGCGCCGTGCCAGCAGGCGCAGGCATTCGTCGTACAGAGAGGGGGCCTCGTAAGCCGTCTGCACGCGGGCCAGGCGTTCGGCGCTGTGCTCGTGCGGCTTGAGCATGGCGGCGTTTTTGTTGCCCAGGCTGAATTCGATGCAGCGGTACTGGAAGCTCTGGAAGCCGCTGGAGCGGCCCAGATAGGGGCGGATGGCGCTGTACTCGGGCGGCGTCATGGTGGCCAGCACGTCCCAGGCGTGCACCAGCTGTTCCATGATGCGGCTGACCCGTGCCAGCTGTTTGAATGCCGGGTTGAGGTCGTCCGTGGCGATGTGGCGGATGGCGGCGGTGAGCTCGTGCAGCATGAGCTTCATCCACAGTTCGCTGGTCTGGTGCTGCACGATGAAGAGCAGTTCGTCGTGCGCGGGCGACAGGGGTTTCTGCGCTTCGAGGATGGCGTCGAGCTGCAGGTAGTCGCCGTAGCTCATGTCGCGGCTGAAATCGAGCTGCGCCTTTTCTTCTTGGACGATGTGTTCGGGCGTGGTCATGGCGGTCGGGGGTCAGGAAAGGGCGCGCAGCACGGCGCGCACCGGGCTGGCGTCGGCGGTGGTGAGCTTCAGGGGCAGGGCGATGAGTTCGTAGTCGCCCTCGGGCACGTCGTCGAGCACGAGGTTTTCGAGTACGCGCAGGCCCCGGCGGCGGATCACCTGGTGGCTGGGCAGCTGTTTGCTGCTGGCCGGATCGATGCTGGCGGTGTCGATGCCGATCAGCAACACGCCCAGGTCGGCCAGGCGCTCCACGGTCTCGGGCGCGTAGGCGGTCAGCGCGTCGTCCCACCGGTCGACCGGCATGCGTGCACAGGTGCGCACCAGCACACGCGGTGGCAGCGCCGCAGGGCGGGTGTCGATGGCGTGGGCGATGTGCTGCCATGCGATCAGCGCACCGCAGCCGATGGCGTGGATCACGCGGCACGGGCCCAGGAACGGAGCCAGTGCAAGCGCCCCCACGGGCGCACCGTCGGCGTCGTAGTGCAGCGGGGCATCGGCGTGGGCGCCGACGTGCGGCGATAGCGTGATCGCGCTCACGTTCACCGGGCAGCCCGGGCCGATGGTGGCGCCCCAGGTCTGGCTGTAGGGGGTGTCTCCGGGAAACACCGGGCTGCCGGCGTGCACCGGCGGCGAGATGTCCCAGATCGGGCGGGCGGCCTCAGGCATGGGGCGCGGGAATCATGGCGTAGGCCACGATCTCGATCTTCATGCCCGGCACCACCAGGCCGGCGACGGCCGCGCTCGACCGGTTGGGCCAGGGCGCTTCGAAGAATTCGCGGTACACGGCGTCGATGGCGGGCATGTCCTGCACGTCCGTCATGTAGATCAGCACCTGCGTGACGTCGGCCAGTGTGCCGCCTGCGGCCTGCACCGCGCGCTGCAGGTTGGCGAAGGTCAGGCGGGCCTGGTCTTTGACCGGGCCGGTGTCAATGCTGCCGTCGCTGCGCACGGGGCCGTGGGCGGTGAACAGCATGCCGGCCGATTTCACGGCCCAGGAGAACGGCTGCTTGAGGGGCGGCAGGCCGACGTCGATCACTTCTTTCATGGGCAGATTCCTTGCATATCCGATGCCAGCCTGGGCCGGGTGCGGTCAGTTCATCACCGCGGCCATGGCCTCGGCCACGCGCTCGACGTTGCGGCGCGACAGGCCCGACATGCACATCCGGCCCGAGCGCACGAGGTACACACCGTGCTGCTCGCGCAGCGTGTCGACCTGGGCCTCGTTCAGGCCGGTGTAGCTGAACATGCCGCGCTGGGTCAGGAAGTAGCCAAAGTCGCGCTGATCGCCAAAGCGGGCCTGCAGCACCGCGTGCAGGCGGGTGCGCATGTCCTTGATGCGCTCGCGCATGGCGGCCAGCTCCTGCTCCCACAGGGTGCGCAACTCGCCGGACTGCAGCACGGTGGTGATGACCCGTTCGCCATAGGTGGGCGGCGACGAGTAGTTGCGCCGCACGGTGGCCTTGAGCTGGCCCAGCACGGTCTGGGCCGCTGCCGCATCGCTGCAGACCACGCTCAGGCCGCCGCAGCGCTCGCCGTAGAGCGAGAAGTTCTTGGAGAACGAGTTGGCCACGAAGAACTGGGCGCCGGCATCGGCCAGGGCGCGCACGGCCCAGGCATCGTCATCGAGGCCGTCGCCGAAGCCCTGGTAGGCCATGTCGATGAAGGGGATCAGGCCGCCTTCGATCAGCACCGGAATCAGTTGCTGCCACTGCCCGCGCGTGAGGTCCACGCCGGTGGGGTTGTGGCAGCTGGCGTGCAGCAGCACCACGCTGCCGCGCGGCAGGCCGCGCAGGCTGGCCAGCATCGCGTCGACGTCGAGCTGGCCGGTGGCGGCGTCGTAGTAGGGGTAGGTGCGGACGGCAAAACCCGCGCCTTCGAACAGCGCGTGGTGGTTTTCCCAGGTCGGGTCGCTGACCCACACGCCGGCTTCGGGGAAGTAGCGGCGGATGAAGTCGGCACCGACCTTGAGCGCGCCCGAGCCGCCGAGCGACTGGATGGTGGCGATGCGGCCGCTGGCCACCGCTTCGTGCGCCGCGCCAAACACCAGTTTCTGCACCGCCGCACGGTAGTCGGCCGCCCCTTCCATCGGCAGGTAGGAACGTGGCCCGATGGCCTGGGCCAGCGCGGTTTCGGCCCGGCGCACCGATTCGAGCACCGGCAGGCGACCCTCTTCGTCGAAGTACAGGCCGATGCTCAGGCTCACCTTGTCGGTGCGCGGATCCTTCTGGAAGTCTTCCATCAGGCTGAGGATAGGGTCGCCCCCGTAGGCGGGCACGTGGCTGAACAGGGAAGAGACAGGCTGCGTCATGGTGTCGAGGTCGAAGAATCGGAAAGTGCGCAAATTCTAGAAAGCCCGCCCGATAGCGGTAAGTTCTATTTGCCATTTCTTCAAAAAAAGAATAATTTCATTCAAAAATCAACTTGAAACGGAAAACTTATGCCCGTTGAGCGCGATGCCACCGATCTCCGGCTGATGCAGGCCCTGCAGGACAACGCCCGCCTGACCTCGGGCGAGCTGGCCGACGTGGCGCACCTGTCGCAGTCGCCGAGCTGGCGGCGCGTGCGCCGGCTGGAAGACAGCGGGCTCATCCAGGGTTACCACGCGCGCCTGAGCCGCCAGGGGTTGGGTTATGGCGTGATGGCGTTCGTGATGGTCACCATCGACCACCAGAACGAAGCCAGTTCGGTGGAGTTCGAGCAGGCGGTGATGGCGATCCCCGAAGTGGTGCTGTTTCACGGCATCTCGGGGCCGCAGGACTTCATCCTCGTGGTCGTCGCGTCCGATCTGGGGGCGTATTCCGCGCTGCTGCAGAACAAGCTGCACCGCCTGCCGCGCGTGCGGCATGTGCACACCTATTTCTCGTTACAGGAATTCAAGGGTGCGGTGGGGCCTTTGCCGATACCGCCGGGGTAGGCCCGGGCACACGGCTGGCGAGGGCATGGGCCGGCACCGGCCCCCGTTGGAATTTCCTTGATGTGGCGCAAATGAGAAGTCATCGCATTCTCTACAGTGCGGTTTTTCCTTTTCCGGAGATGCCCCATGACCGATGCCTCGCTGGTGCTGCCGGCGCCCCTGGCCCAGGCGAGCCCCGGGCCGGTGAGCGACACCGGTCTTGATACCTGGCCGCTGCACCAGCCGGCCGTGCTGGTGCGCCTGGCGGCCGACCCCGACGGCACGCAGGCGGGCACCCTGCGCCGTCTGGCCGAGGTCGGGTGCCTTCCTGGGGAGACCTTGCGGGTGGTCTCGCGTGGCTGGCTCCGGGGCGGTCCGGTGGCGGTGCGCGTGGGGCAGGCCACTTTTGCCCTGCGGGCGCACGAAGCCGCCCTGCTGCGGGTGCGGCCCGTGTCTTCGTCGCAGGGCTGACCATGGATACCCCCGTTCCCCGCCTGGCCTTGCTGGGCCAGCCCAACTGCGGCAAGACCGCCCTGTTCAACCGGCTGACCGGCGCGCGCCAGAAAGTGGCCAACTACGCCGGCGTCACCGTCGAGCGCAAGACCGGGTGGCTGACCACCCCGGCCGGCCGCCGCGCCCAGGTGATCGATCTGCCCGGCACCTACAGCTTGGCGCCCCTGAGCCAGGACGAAGCGGTGACCCGCGATCTGCTCACCGGTCGCCTGGCGGGCGAGGCGCCGCCCGATCTGCTGGTGTGCGTGGTCGACGCCACCCATCTGCAGTTGCATCTGCGGCTGGTGCTGGAAGCGCGCGCGCTGGGGCTGCCGATGCTGCTGGTGCTCAACATGGCCGACGTGGCTGCGGCGCAGGGCGTGCGCATCGACACCGCCCGCCTGGCCGAGCGTCTGGGCCTGCCCGTCGTCACGGCCGTGGGGGTGCAGCGGCACGGCGCCCAGGCCCTGCTGGCGCAGATTGACGATGTGCTGGCTCACGCGGTGGCGCCGCACCCCGAAGGGGTGGCCGATCAGATCCCCGATCCGGCCGAACTGCACCGCCAGGTGCGTGCGCTGCTGGCCGATGCGGTGCACACCCCGGTGCAGCGCTGGGCGCTGAGCGACCGGGTCGACCGCTGGGTGCTGCATCCGGTCTGGGGCTATGTGGGGCTCGCGGCGCTGCTTTTTCTCATGTTCCAGGCGGTGTTTGCCTGGGCTGCCTGGCCCATGGAGGCGCTGGACACCGGCATGGCGGCACTGGGCGAATGGGTGGGCACGCGCCTGGCCGACGGGCCGCTGCGCAGCCTGCTGGTCGACGGCGTGATCGCTGGCGTCGGGGGCGTGCTGGTATTTCTGCCGCAGATCCTCATCCTGTTTCTGTTCATCTTCGTGCTCGAAGACTCGGGCTATCTGCCGCGCGCGGCCTTCCTGATGGACCGGCTGATGGGCACCGTGGGGCTTTCGGGCCGCTCGTTCATCCCGCTGCTGTCGAGCTTTGCCTGCGCGGTGCCGGGCGTCATGGCCACGCGCACCATCGGGCACTGGCGCGACCGCTGGCTCACCATCCTGGTGGCGCCGCTGATGACCTGCTCGGCGCGGCTGCCGGTGTACGCGCTGCTGATCGGGGCCTTCGTGCCCCGGCGCAGCGTGGCCGGCGTGTTCAACCTGCAGGGGGTGGTGCTGTTCGGCCTTTACGCGCTGGGCATCCTGAGCGCGATGGGTGTGGCCTTCGCCGTCTCGCGGCGCACGGGGGGCGGTGCCCGCACGCCCCTGCTCATGGAACTGCCGGCTTACCGCCTGCCCCATCTGCGCAACATCGCGCGCGGCCTGTGGGAGCGCACCACGATCTTCCTGCGGCGGGTGGGGGGCGTCATCCTGGCGCTGATGGTGCTGCTCTGGTTCCTGTCGAGCTACCCGGCGCCGCCCGCTGGCTTCACCGGGGCGCCCATCGAAGTGAGCTGGGCCGGGCGGCTGGGGCACCTGCTGGCGCCGCTGTTCGCGCCGCTTGGTTTCGACTGGCGCATCGTGGTGGCGCTGATTCCGGCCATGGCGGCGCGCGAGGTGGTGGTGGCCGCGCTCGGGACGGTTTACGCCCTCAGCGCCAGCGGCGACCAGGTCGCCGACGCGCTGGGTGGGCTGATCGGCAGCCAGTGGTCATTGGCGACGGCGCTGTCGCTGCTGGTGTGGTTTGTCTATGCGCCGCAGTGCGTGGCCACGCTGGCTGCGATCCGGCGCGAGGCGGGCGGCTGGCGCCACGCCGCGGTCGTTGCCGTGTATC
The DNA here is from genome assembly GCF_030160815.1 of Hydrogenophaga electricum. Taxonomy (NCBI): domain Bacteria; kingdom Pseudomonadati; phylum Pseudomonadota; class Betaproteobacteria; order Burkholderiales; family Comamonadaceae; genus Hydrogenophaga; species Hydrogenophaga electricum. The sequence continues at coordinate 62,119 of NZ_BSPB01000006.1, forward strand.
TGTTCGCCTTGGCGTACGGCGCGTCGTGGCTCACCTACCGGCTGGCGCTGGCCTGGGGCGCGGCATGAGCGCGCAGGGCCTGGTGGTGGGGGTGTGCGTCGTGGCCGCGCTGGGGTACCTGCTGTACCCGGCCTGGCGGCGCTGGCGCGCGCGGCGGTCGTTGGCGAACCCGCCGGCACCGGCGTCATCGCCCGCTTGTGGGGCTTGTCAGGGCTGCGGCCACCGCGGCGGCTGTCACTGAGCCGGTGCGAGCGGCGGCAGGCGCACCACCAGCACCTTGAGCGCGCGGTCGGGCGAAGCGTCGGCGAACGCGGGCGGGTTGGGCAGGCGCTGCTCGATCAGCAGCTCGGGGGCTTGGGCCGCCAGGTGTTCATGCAGGAACGCCTCGGGGATTTCGGGTGCGTTCAGACAGAGCAGGGCCCGGCCGCCGGGCTTGAGCAGGTCCGGCAGGCGGCGCAGCAGGCGGGGCCAGTCCTTGTTGGCCACGAAGCTGCCCTTCTGGTAGCTCGGCGGGTCGGCCACCACGAGGTCGTAAGGCCCCATGCGCGTGACCTTGCCCCAGGAGCTGAACAGGTCGTGGGCGAGGAATTTGGCGCCACTGGTAAACCCGTTGAGCGGGTGGTTCTGCTGGCCGGTGGCCAGCGCGCCCTGCGCCATGTCGATGTTGATGACCTCCCGCGCACCGCCTTGCAACGCGGCGACGGAAAAGGCGCAGGTGTAGGCAAACAGGTTCAACACCTTGGCGTTTTGCGCGTGGGCGCGCACCCAGCGCCGGCCTTCGGCCATGTCGAGGAACAGACCGTGGTTCTGGCCGCGCTGCACCTGCACGCGGTAACGCGCGCCGTCTTCGGTGACGGTGTGCGGTTCGGGCACCGTGCCGGCCATCAGGGTGGTGACAGGGCGGCTGACCGGGCCGTCGGGCTGGCGACGTTGGAACACCCAGTTCAGCGGCTGCTCCGGTGCGAGTTGCGCCTGCCGCGCGGCGAGCGCCTCGGCGATGCGCTGCGTCTCTTCGTCCGTCGCCTCGCCGAACTTGGTCAGCAGCCAGACCGGCGCGAACCAGTCCAGCGCCCAGTCCTCGCAGCCAGGGAACAGGCCGCCGCGGCCGTGGAAGAGGCGTTGGGCGTCGGGGCCGGGCGTGGCCCGGGCAATGGCATCGAGCAGGGCTTGCATGGTCAGAAGAAAGGGGGGGCGTCTGCCAGCGGCGCCAGCCCGTGGCGGCGCCGTGCGGAAGCGCAGGCGTCGCTGCCTTCCTCAAATTCGCGGCAGGGGTTGGGGCGCCACTCGTAGATGCCGCAAGTGGCTTTTTCGCCGACCTTGCCAGAGAGCGCCGCGCAGCGCGGACGCCCGTGGTCGGTGCCCCGCAGGCGCACCGTGCCCTCGGTCACCGGCACCCACAGGCCGTCGGGTACCGTACCGCCTTCGGACTGCGTCTCGAAAACCGAGAAGTCGACGCGGAAGCTGGCGCAGCAGGCGCCGCAGGTGGTGCAGGCGCTCACGGCTGCGCAGCGCGGGCCAGCGCGGCGATGCGCCGGAGCAGGCGCTGGCGAATGAGGCCGCTGACTGGGCGGATGGCGTACCAGTAGGGCGCAAAACGGCGCCGTTGCAGAGCATTGGGGCAGTGCACGCGGGGGTGGGTCACCAGCTGGCAGCGGTGCGCTGCCAGCGGTTGCACGCCGACGGTCAGCACCAGCCGCGGCTGGTCGGTCAGGGCCATGAACGCGGCGGCATCGGCCAAGGGGAGCAGGCCGTAGTCCAGTTGCCAGAAGCGACCGGCCAGGCCGAACGCGACCTCGCGCCCCGGTGTTTCGCCGAGCCACTGAAAGCTGTGGAAGCCGAAGGGCTGGGGGGGCAGGGCGTTGCGGGAAAGGCCCAGCGCCCGCAGCAGGCGGCCAGGCACTTCGCGCAGCGCTATGGCGCGCGCGATCAGCGGGTCTTCAGCGCTGAGGCCGGGCACGATGCTGGCGTAGGCCTGCGCGGGCGAGACGCCGTCCAGCACCAGCGCATGCCGCTCACCGAATTGCCACTCGGGCAGCAGGCGGTTCATCAGCTCCATGCAACCCGCCGGATGCCATCAGGCCAGGCGGCCCAGCAGCAGGTATTCCATCAGCGCCTTCTGCACGTGCATGCGGTTCTCGGCCTCGTCCCAGACCACGCTCTGCGCGCCGTCGATGACCTCGGCGGTCACTTCCTCGCCGCGGTGGGCGGGCAGGCAGTGCATGAACAGCGCGTCGGGTTGGGCCACGGCCATCATGGCCTCGTCCACGCACCACTGCTTGAACGCCGTGCGGCGGACTTCGTTTTCGGCCTCGTAGCCCATGCTGGTCCACACGTCGGTGGTCACCAGGTCGGCGCCGCGGCAGGCTTCCTTGGGGTCGCTGAAGACCTTGTAGCAGGCGGGGTTGCCGATGCCGGCGAGCTTCGTGTCGACTTCGTAGCCGCTGGGCGTGCTCACGTGCACGGTGAAGCCCAGCAGTTCGGCTGCCTGCAGCCAGGTGTTGGCCATGTTGTTGCCGTCGCCGACCCAGGCGACCACCTTGCCTTGGAGCGCGTCGAGCGGGTTGCCGCTGGCGGCCGGGCGGTATTCGACCAGGGTGAACAGGTCGGCCAGGATCTGGCAGGGGTGGAATTCGTTGGTCAGGCCGTTGATGACGGGCACGCGCGAGTATTCGGCGAACTTCTCGATCTTGTCCTGCCCGAAGGTGCGGATCATCACGATGTCGACCATGCGGCTGATCACGCGGGCGCTGTCTTCAATGGGCTCGGCGCGGCCGAGCTGGCTGTCGCCGGTGGTCAGGTGCACCACCGAGCCGCCCATCTGGTACATGCCGGCCTCGAAGCTCACGCGGGTGCGCGTGCTGGCCTTCTCGAAGATCATGGCCAGCGTGCGGTCCGGGTCGGCAAAGGGCTGGTACTTCTCCACGGCCTTGAACTTGGCCTTGATGAACGCGGCGCGGCGCAACAGATAGCCGTATTCGTCGGCGCTGAAATCCTTGAACTGCAGGTAGTGGCGGATGGGCATGGCGAGGACTCGTCGATCAGGGGTGGGAGCGGCACCGGGCGAAATGCCCGCACGGCGCCGGCTTCACCGGGCCGCTGCGGCCCGGGGCTTTATTCCGCGAGGAAGGCGTCGATGAGGGGCAGCAGCTTGCCGAGGATTTCGTCGGCTTCGGCCATGCTGATGATCAGCGCCGGCACCAGACGGATCACGTTGTCGGCGGTGACCGACAGCAGCAGACCGGCGTCGGCCGCGCGCTGCGTGATCACGCCGCAAGGCTTGGTCAGCTCGATGCCGATCATCAGGCCCTGGCCGCGCACTTCCTTCACGCCCGGCTTGCCCAGCAGGGCGGTGCTCAGGCGGGTCAGCAGATGCTGGCCGACACGGGCTGCATTGGCCAGCAACTCCTCGTCTTCCATGATACGGATGGTCTCCACGCCCGCGCGCATGGCCAGCGGGTTGCCGCCGAAGGTGGTGCCGTGGTTGCCGGGCTGGAAGATGTTCGCCGCCTTGGGGCCCGCGACCACCGCGCCGATCGGCACGCCCGAGCCCAGACCCTTGGCCAGCGGCATCACGTCGGGCACGATCCCGGCCCACTGGTGCGCAAACCACTTGCCGGTGCGGCCCATGCCGCACTGCACTTCGTCGATCATCATCAGCCAGTCGCGCTGATCGCACAGCTGGCGCAGTTGCTGCAGGTACTCGACGCGCATCGGGTTGATGCCGCCTTCGCCCTGGATGGTCTCGAAGAACACGGCCACCACGTTCGGATTGCCTTCCGTGGCCTTCTTCAAAGCGGCGATGTCGTTGGCCGGCACGCGGACGAAACCTTCCACCAGGGGGCCGAAGCCGGCCTGCACCTTGGGGTTGCCGGTGGCGCTGAGCGTGGCGATGGAGCGGCCATGGAAGGCCTTTTCGTAGACGACGATTTCCGGGCGCTCGATGCCCTTGTCGTGCCCGTACTTGCGCGCCAGCTTCAGCGCGGCTTCGTTGGCTTCCAGACCGGTGGAGCAGAAAAACACGTTGCTCATGCCCGAGCGCTCCACCAGCATCTGGGCCAGCGCTTCCTGGCCGGGCACGTGGTAGTAGTTGCAGCAGTGGATCATGTTGGCGATCTGGTCCTGCAGCGCCTTGACCAGGCGCGGGTGGCCATGGCCCAGGGTGTTGACGGCGATACCGGCCAGCGCGTCCAGGTATTCCTTGCCGTTGACATCCCATACACGCAGGCCGCGCCCATGCGACATCGCGATCGGCAGGCGACCGTAGGTGTTCATCACGTGGGGGGATGCGGGGGCGGTGGACACGGCGGCGTTCATGGAAAGATCTCCGGAAGGAAGGGCCAAAAACAAAGCGGCTCAACGCAGGTTGAGCCGTTGAAAGGCGATTTTAGGCGCAGCGCCGGGCACGATCATTGCTGTTATCGCATCGCTGTCATGCCCGTTGGCCGGTGTGGCCCCAGCGCCAGGATGACCATGCCATACTGGCTTGACACCGGCATGACGGGGCTGCAGTGGGCTCGGGAAAACCCGGGGTCAAGTCTTATATAAGATAGAATTCTGCCATCCGCAACGACCTTTCATCCCTTGGTTGCCTGTCGGAAACCGACCCACACGCGCCCTCTACCCGAAGGCTTCTCACCCCATGGCCCACCCCTCAGCGAAACAGGTGTTCATCAAGGGCGTCACCCGCAGCGGGCGCACGTTCCGGCCCTCCGACTGGGCCGAACGCCTGGCCGGGGTGATGAGCCAGTTTCGTCCCGGCGGCACCAAGGCCGCCCTGGGAGGGCACATCGCCTATTCGCCCTGGTGCGTGCCCACCGTGCTCGATGGGGTGAAGGTCGTCATCGTCCACCGCGACCTGCGTGACGCCGAGCCCATGGCCTGGGACTTCGTCATGAACTTTGCCAAAGACAACGAACTGCAGGTTGAAGAAGGCCAGGCCGATGCGGCCTGACGCGCCGGTTGCGGCGCACCACCGTGTGCCGGGTAAGGGGTTCTCGTTGCTCAGGGTGGTCGCGTTCTGCGCCATGGCGTTGAGTCTGGGTGCCTGCCGCTCGCTGGGCACCGGGTACCGCTTCGTGGGCGCCGAGGAATGGCGCTCCTATATGGCTGCTGACCGTTTCCTGGCGGAGGAGGCGGTACGCCATGGGTCGGCGGGTCTGGACCGGCCGCTGGTGCCGATCAAGGTGATTGCGCCGGATTACCCGAATTGGATTGCCCGAGAGCATCAGGGGGATGTCCTGGTCGCTGTCGTCATCGAGAGCGATGGCACCGTGGGTTCGGCCACTGCGCGGCCCGAGGACAACCCGGTGCTGGCCCAGTTGCTGACCGACGCGGTGAAACAGTGGCGTTTTGAGCCGATCACGAAGGCGGGGCAGCCTACTCGGCTTAGGCTGCGGGTGCCATTCTCTTTCCGGCGGAGCTGATGGCCTGACAGCCTGGCTTGGGAACTGGCCGGGCTATGCTGGCATCTGGATTCCTTTGCACTCACGACACCGTCCAAGCCACCATGCCCACACCGCACCACCTGTTCCTCGTTGCCTCCACCCGCGAACCCGGTCACATGGGCAATACCGAATGGCTCGCGCGCCAGGCCGCAGCCCATCTGCCCGCAGACGCCGCCCAGACCTGGGTGCACCTGGCACGCGCCGGCATGCCCGAGTTCGTCGACCAGCGCCACACCGCCGGCAGCTACCCCCTGCCCGAAACTGGCAGCGTGATGCGCCAGTTGCTGGACCAGACCCTGGCCTGCACCGATCTTGTCTTCGTCGCCCCCGTCTACTGGTTCAGTTTTCCGTCCACGCTCAAGGCCTACCTGGATCACTGGAGCGCCTGGCTGCGCGTGCCGGGGCTGGACTTCAAGGCACAGATGAGCGGCAAGCGCCTGTGGCTCATCACCACCAACGGCGAGCGCGCGAAGGCGCAACCCATGATCGATTCGACCGCGCTGTGCGCCAGGTTCCTCGACATGTCCATGGCCGGCGTGCTGTGGGGGAAGGGTGGGGCGCCGGAGGCGGTGCGGTCCGACGCTGCAGCGGTCGCCGCAGCGAACCAATTTTTCGCAGGCTGAATCAGACCTGTCACCCATCCCGCGCGCAACGGGCTTTGTCCGGGCTCAATGGCCACCGGAGACCCGAACCGGGCCGGGCGCCGTTGCCATGGCATGGCGACCTTTTGCATCCACCACAGCCCAGAAGAAGATGGCCAGTCCGCCCGCTGACAGTGCTGCTCCGACCCAGCCGGTGGATGTCCAGCCGAGGCCGGCGCTGATGGCCAGGCCCCCGAGCCAGGCGCCCAGAGCGTTGGCGACGTTGAAGGCCGAGTGGTGCAGGGCGGCGGCCAGCACCTGCGCATCGCCAGCCACATCCATCAAACGGATCTGCAAGGCGGGGCCGATGGCCACAATCGTGCCGATCAGGAGCACGTTGATGGCGCCCGCCACGGGGTGGCGTGCTGTGAAGGTGTAGGCCACGAGGACGGCGATGGCCCACACCAGCATGCCGCCAGCGGTGGGCATCAAGGCGCGATCAGCCAGCCTGGAGCCCAGCACGTTGCCCGCCACCATGCCCACGCCAAACAGGGCCAGCACGATGGGGATGCCATTCAATGGCATGCCAGCCACTTCGAGCATGGTCGGTTTGACATAGCTGAACACCGAAAACAGGCCGCCAAAACCGATGGCGCCGATGCCCAGGGTCAGCCACACCTGTTTGTTGCGCAGCGCACCCAGCTCGCGTATCGGGCTGGCGCCTGGTGGAGCGGGCAGCACGGGCAGCGCTTGCCGGACCATCACCGCCGCCAGCAGGGCGATCGCGCCGACCAGGACGAAAGCGCTGCGCCAGCCGAAGTGCTGGCCGAGCCAGGTGGCGAGCGGCACGCCTGCCAGCGTGGCCACGGTCAGGCCGGTCATCACGAGGCCCACCGCACGGGCTCTCTGCCCCGGAGGAGCCAGCGATGCCGCCACGAGGGCGGCCACACCGAAATAGGTGCCATGCGGCATACCCGCCACGAAGCGCAGCAGGTTGAGCGACACATAACCAGGTGCCGCGGCACTGGCGAAGTTGCCCAGGGCAAAGACCAGCATCAGGGCCATCAGCAGGGTCCGCCGTTCCCAGGTGGCTGCGGCCACGGCCAGCACGGGCGCTCCGAACACGACGCCCATCGCATAGGCGCTGATCACGTGGCCGGCCTGGGGGATGGTGACCCCGATGTTCTGCGCCACTTCGGGCAAGAGGCCCATGATGACGAACTCACCGGTGCCGATGGCGAAAGCGCCGAGAGCCATCGCCACGATGGCCCAGCCGCTGTGGAATGAAGAAGACGAGGAGCCGGAGGAGGCAGGGGCGTTCACGTTCAGGCGGCTGCTGGACAGCCCAGAAGGGGGTCGCCGATGTTGGCATGGGCTGTCTGAAGGCGTAAAAAAACCAAGGGAAAACCCTTGGTTTCAAGAGGTTGCCAGCGAGCCGGCCAGGGGGCTGCGCTGGCGAGGTGGTCAGGAGAAGAAATCCTTGGCCTTCTCGAACCAGCCTTTGTCGTTCGGGCTGTGCTTGTGGCCACCTTTCTTGAACGATTCGTCCAGTTCCTTGAGCAGCTTGCGCTGGTGTTCGGTCAGCTTCACCGGCGTTTCCACCGCCACGTGGCAGTACAGGTCGCCGGGGTAGCTGCTGCGCACGCCCTTGACGCCCTTGCCGCGCAGGCGGAAGGTCTTGCCGCTCTGGGTGCCTTCGGGCAAGTCGATGGTGGCTTTGCCTTGCAGCGTGGGCACATCGATCTCGCCGCCCAGGGCCGCTGTGGTCATGCTCACCGGCACCTGGCAGTGCAGGTCATCGCCCTCGCGTTCGAAGATCTCGTGCTTGCGCAGGCGGATCTCGATGTAGAGGTCGCCGGCCGGGCCGCCGTTCTGGCCCGGTTCGCCGTTGCCGGTGGAGCGGATGCGCTGGCCGTCGTCGATACCCGCGGGGATCTTGATCTCCAGCGTCTTCTGCTTCTTGATCTTGCCCTGGCCGTGGCAGGTGCCGCAGAGGTCGGGAATGATCTTGCCACTGCCGTGGCAGTGGGGGCAGGTCTGTTGCACGCTGAAGAAGCCCTGGCGCATCTGCACGACGCCCTGGCCGTGGCAGGTGGAGCAGGTCTTGGCGCTGGTGCCGGGCTTGGCGCCGCTGCCGCTGCAGGTTTCGCAGTCTTCCCAGGAGGGGATGCGGATCTGTGTTTCCTTGCCCTGGGCGGCTTCCTCAAGCGAAATTTCCATCGCGTAGGAGAGGTCGGCGCCGCGGTAGACCTGGCGCCCACCGCCGCCCCGGCGGGAGCCGCCGAAGATGTCCCCGAAGATGTCGCCAAAGGCTTCGCCGAAACCGGCAAAACCTTCGGTACCGGGTCCGCCGGGGCCGCGCATGTTCGGGTCGACGCCGGCGTGGCCGTACTGGTCGTACGCCGCTTTCTTCTGCGGGTCCGACAGCATCTCGTAGGCCTCTTTGACCTCCTTGAATTTCTCTTCGGCCTCCTTGGCGGCATCACCCTGGTTGCGGTCCGGGTGGTACTTCATCGCCAGCTTGCGGTAGGCCTTCTTGATCTCGTCGTCGGAGGCGTTCTTGGGCACGCCCAGCACTTCGTAAAAGTCGCGTTTGGCCATGGTCGTCTTGCGTGGTGCGTGAGGGGGTTGCGATTGAGCGCGAACGCCGCGTCAGGTTGCCCCGACGCGGCGGTGGTTGGTCAGCCGGGGCGGCCGATCAGCCCTTCTTCACTTCCTTGACTTCGGCGTCCACGATGTCGTCGTCTTGGGCATTGGACGAGGCACCGGCGCTGGCCTGTTCGGCACCACCGGCGGCACCCGCCGTGGCAGCGGCTTCTGCCTGGGACGCGGCGTAGACCTTCTCGCCCAGCTTCTGGCTGGCGGTCATCAGGGCCTCGGTCTTGGCGTCGATGGCGGCCTTGTCGTCGCCCTTGATGGCTTCTTCCAGGTCCTTGACCGCGGACTCGATGGCCTCCTTCTCGGACGCTTCGAGCTTGTCGCCGTGTTCGCCCAGGCTCTTCTTGACACTGTGCACAGAGGCTTCGGCCTGGTTGCGGGCCTGCACCAGCTCGACCTTCTTGTGGTCTTCGGCGGCGTTCAGCTCGGCGTCCTTGACCATCTGCTGGATCTCGGCTTCGGACAGGCCGGAGTTGGCCTTGATGGTGATCTTGTTTTCCTTGCCGGTGCCCTTGTCCTTGGCGCCCACGTGCAGGATGCCGTTGGCGTCGATGTCGAAGGTCACTTCGATCTGCGGCATGCCGCGCGGTGCGCTGGGGATGCCTTCCAGGTTGAACTCGCCCAGGGCCTTGTTGCCGGCGGCGATTTCGCGCTCACCCTGGAACACCTTGATGGTCACGGCCGGCTGGTTGTCCTCGGCGGTCGAGAAGACCTGCGAGAACTTGGTCGGGATCGTGGTGTTCTTCTGGATCATCTTGGTCATGACACCGCCCATGGTCTCGATACCGAGCGACAGCGGGGTCACGTCCAGCAGCAGTACGTCCTTGCGGTCGCCGGAGAGCACCTGGCCCTGGATGGCGGCGCCGACGGCCACGGCTTCGTCGGGGTTGACGTCGCGGCGCGGTTCCTTGCCGAAGAATTCCTTGACCTTGTCCTGCACCTTGGGCATGCGGGTCTGGCCGCCGACCAAGATCACGTCGTCGATGTCACCGACGCTGATGCCGGCGTCCTTGATGGCGGTGCGGCAGGGGGCGATGGAGCGCTCGATCAGCTCTTCCACCAGGGCTTCCAGCTTGGCGCGGGTCAGCTTGATGTTCAGGTGCTTGGGGCCCGTGGCATCGGCCGTGATGTAGGGCAGGTTGATGTCGGTCGCGGCCGAGCTGGACAGCTCGATCTTGGCCTTTTCGGCGGCTTCCTTCAGGCGCTGCAGGGCCAGCACGTCCTTGGACAGGTCCACGCCCTGTTCCTTCTTGAACTCGCCGATGATGAAGTCGATGATGCGCTGGTCGAAGTCTTCACCGCCCAGGAAGGTATCGCCGTTGGTCGACAGCACTTCGAACTGCTTCTCGCCATCGACGTCGGCGATTTCGATGATGGACACGTCGAAGGTGCCACCGCCCAGGTCGTACACGGCGATCTTGCGGTCGCCCTTTTCGCTCTTGTCCAGGCCGAAGGCCAGGGCCGCGGCGGTCGGTTCGTTGATGATGCGTTTGACGTCCAGGCCTGCGATGCGGCCGGCGTCCTTGGTGGCCTGGCGCTGCGCGTCGTTGAAGTAGGCCGGCACCGTGATCACGGCTTCGGTCACGGGCTCGCCCAGATAGTCCTCGGCGGTCTTCTTCATCTTGCGCAGGATGTCGGCCGAGACCTGCTGGGCCGACAGCTTCTTGCCGCGCACTTCCACCCAGGCGTCGCCGTTGTCGGCGGGCACGATGGAATAGGGCATCAGGTCGATGTCCTTCTGCACTTCCTTTTCGGTGAACTTGCGGCCGATCAGGCGCTTGATCGCGTACAGCGTGTTCTTCGGGTTGGTCACGGCCTGGCGCTTGGCGGATGCGCCGACCAGCACCTCGCCGTCTTCCTGGTAGGCCACGATCGAGGGCGTGGTGCGTGCACCTTCGCTGTTCTCGATCACCTTGGTGGTGTTGCCTTCCATGATGGACACGCAGCTGTTGGTCGTGCCCAGGTCAATGCCGATGATTTTTCCCATGATGTGTGGCTCCTGCGAAAGGAATGTTTGAATTGTTGAAGAGGTGTGGATAACTCTGGGGATTTCAAGTGGGCAGTCTGTGCGGACCGGCCACGAAAGCCCCTTTTTTATTTGGGTGCGGCGACGGTGACCAGGGCTGGGCGCAACACGCGCTCGGCGATCAGGTAGCCCTTTTGCAGCACATTGACGACCGTGTTGGTTTCCTGGTCGGCCGGGACCATGCTGATGGCCTGGTGCTGGTGCGGATCGAATTTGCTGCCCTGCTCGGGCGCGATGGCCACCACCTTGTTGCGCGCCAGCGCGCTTTGCAACTGCTTGAGCGTGGCTTCGGCACCTTCGCGCACCTGCTGAACGGTCGCTTCCTGCACGGCCAGGCCGGCTTCGAGGCTGTCGAGCACGGGCAGCAGGCTTTCGGCAAAGCTCTCCAGCGCGAACTTGCGGGCCTTGGCGATTTCGTCGTCGGCGCGGCGGCGGGCGTTTTCAGATTCTGCTTTGGCCCGCAGGTACTGGTCGGCCAGGTCGGCGTTCTTCGCCTTCAGGTCGGCCAACTCGTTGGTCAGCGCGGCCAGCGCATCGGCTTCACCGATGGCTGCCTGGGGCTCGGCGGCGCTGCCAGCGGCCTGGGGCGCGGTGGCGGACGGATCGATGGTGGGCGTGGTTCCCTCGGCTGGCGTGTTTTCTGGGCTCATGGGCGGTTCGGATGGTGCGGTGGCTTTGAACCACCGGTTGAAGACAGACATGATCGAGTGCCGGCAAGGGCCGACAACCTCCCGTGCGCGCTACTTGGGGGCATCGGCACGGAATTCAAGAGGCGGCCGCAAGGCGTTCAGCCCGCCGGGCGACAATGCGGGCTTTTGAGAACCCAACCCGCAGGAGACGACCCGATGAAACTGATCCGCCATGGCCTTCGCGGCGCTGAAAAACCCGGTCTGATCGATGCCAGCGGCACGCTGCGCGACCTCTCGGGCGTGGTGCCGGACATTGCCGGCACCGTGCTGGGACGCGATTCTATGCGCCGTCTGGCCGCGCTGGACCCGGCCGCGCTGCCGGCGTTGCCGACCGACACGCGCCTGGGCGCCTGTGTGGGGGCGGTGGGCAACGTGGTGTGTATCGGGCTCAACTACGCGGACCACGCGGCCGAGGCCGGCCTGAAAGCGCCGGGCCAGCCCATCGTGTTCAACAAGCACAGCGGTGCCATCAGCGGCCCGGCCGACGAGGTGTGGCTGGCGCCGGGCTCTACCAAGCTGGACTGGGAGGTCGAGCTGGGGGTGGTCATCGGCGAACCCGCGTTCCGGATCAGCGAGGCCGAGGCCCTGGACGTGGTGGCGGGCTACTGCCTGGTCAATGACGTGTCCGAACGCGCCTACCAGATCGAGTACGAAGGTCAGTGGACCAAGGGCAAGAGCTACCCCACCCACTGTCCCATCGGCCCCTGGCTGGTCACGCCCGATGAACTGGGTGATCCGCAGGCCGTGGACCTGTGGCTGGACGTGAACGGCCAGCGCCGCCAGACCGGCAGCACCCGCACCATGATCTTCGGCGTGGCCCGGATCGTCAGCTACCTCAGCCAGTTCATGGCCCTGCAGCCGGGCGACGTGATCCCCACCGGCACGCCGCCGGGCGTGGGCATGGGGCAGAAACCGCCGGTGTTCCTGCAGGTGGGCGACGTGATCACGCTGGGTGGTGCCGGCCTGGGGCAGCAGCGCCAGACCGTGGTGCCCACGCCCGGGCGCTGAGCGCTGTTTGGCCCGGCCGGCGTGGCGTCAGGCGCGGGCCTGGGCACCCAGGGCCGCGTGCACGGCAGGGCTGCTGGAGCGGGCCTGCTGCTGCGACCACTTGTGGGCGAAGGGCCGCACTTCGGCCAGCCGCCGCGCGAGCTCGGCCCCTTGCGAGGTGAGGCGGTAGCCGTCGCCGCCGTGGTCCAGCAGCCGCGCGGCGCGCAACTGCTTGAGGCGGGTGTTGAGGGTGTTGGGCGTGACGCCGCCCACACTGTCCTGCAGCAGCCGGAAAGTCTGGGGATGCCCGTCGCTCAGGGCCCAGATCACGCGCATGGCATAGCGCGATTCCAGCAGGTTGAACAACTGGCTCACGGCCGCCTGGTCTTTGGAATGCATGGATGTCTCCTGTCCGGCCCGCTTTCTTGTGTTCCGGTGCAGGCCTGCATGCAATATACGACCAAGCAGCGCCAGTCGCTAGCACTTTGCTAGCTGCGTTGGCATGGCGTGTGTGGCGGCAATGCCAAGGCTCCGGGCTTTCCCGGATTGCATGGCCGTGGACTCAGGCGCGGTAGACGCGGCGCAGCAGCGACTTGAGCGTGTCGAGCTCTTCGTCCGAGAGCCGGCTGCCCACATCGGATTCGAGCTGGGTTGCGGTGAGTTGCGCGTTCTTCTGCAGCCGCTTGCCGGCGGGCGAGAGGTGCAGGCCCTGGGCGCGCCGGTCGGTGGGGTGCGGGCGCCGCTCGATCAGGCCGCGCTGGTCCAGCGACTTGATCATGCCGACCAGATTCGGCGGCAGGATGTCCAGCGCCGCACAGACCTGGCGCGAGGTGATGCCCGGGTTGTGCGCGATCAGGGTGAGCACCGAAAAGTCGACCGGGCGCAGGCCGTAGGGGGCCATGCGGCGCAGGAACACGGTGATGACCGCCAGCGCCGCCCGCCGGGCGTTGTAGCCGAGCAGGGTTTCAAGGTAGGACGTGTCGATACCGGTGCCGGCCTCTGCCGCCACCGCTTCGGGGGCGACGGCGGCTTTGCGCGGGCCCCGGGGGCGGCGCAGGGTGTTGGCAACGGATGGGGCGGTCATGGCGCAAGCATAACGGGTGGCATCGGCGTTGCCGCCGCTCAGGTGGACAGGGTCTGCGCCATCATGGCCAGCCGCATGTCGAATTCCGGCCAGACCCAGCGCCAGAACCCCTGGTAGGCCGTTTGCCAGCGCGGCGTGTCGGCGCCGGGTGTGGCAGCGATGCGGGCCCAGCCCCAGGCCATCAGCAGCATGGCCGTGGCACGCAGGAAGTCGTCGGCCAGCCAGTGCGGCAGGTCGGCTGCGGCGCCATCGGCCTGGGTGGCGGGCACCAGCTGTTCGCGCACGAAGTGGGCGAAGCGGTCGATTTCGCTGCGCACGCGCGCCGAGCCGGCGTCGCCGTCGGGCAGTTCGGCCGACAGGTCCTTCAGCAGGGCTTGCAGCGCGCCGCCACCGTCGGGCAGGGTTTTGCGCAGCAGCAGGTCGATGGCCTGGATCTCATTGGTGCCTTCGTAGATCATGGCCACGCGCGAGTCGCGCACGATTTGCTCGATACCCCATTCGCGCACGAAACCGTGGCCGCCGAAGACCTGCAGGCAGGCGCTGGCGCCGTGGAAGGCCTGGTCGGTCCAGGCGGCCTTGAGCACGGGGGTGACGAGCGTGCACCAGCGGTTGGCCCGCGCCTGGCGGGCGGGGTCGCTGTGGTGCTTGATGACGTCGAGCTCCAGCGCGGTGCGGTAGGCGATCACACGGCCGGCATCGATCCAGGCGCGCTGCGCGTCGAGGATGCGGCGCATTGCCGGGTGCTGTTCGATCAGGTCCGCCTGAAATGATGCCCCCATGCTTTTCACCGCGTGTAAGGCGTTGCCCCCCGAGGGGGCTTGCCCGTCTGGGGGCGGCCCGCCGACGGGCGTTGCCTTGGCGGCACCGCCTGGGGCGCGCATCTGGCGGCGTTCCTTCGAATAGGCGTCGGCCTTCTGCCAGGCCGCTTCGAGCAGGCCCACGCCTTGCAGGCCGACATGCAGCCGGGCCGCGTTCATCATCACGAACATGGCGTTCAGGCCCTTGCCGGGCTCGCCGACGATCCAGGCGGCGGCCTCGTCGAAACGCATCACGCAGGTGGGGCTGCCGTGCAGGCCCATCTTTTCTTCGATGCGCTCGCACACCACGGCACTGCGCGTGCCGTCGGCGTAAAACTTGGGCACCAGGAACAGCGACAGACCCTTGGGGCCGGGCGGGGCGTCGGGCAGGCGCGCGAGCACCAGGTGCACGATGTTGTCGGTCAGGTCGTGTTCGCCGCCCGAGATGAAGATCTTCGTGCCGCTGAGGGCGTAGCGGCCCTCGGGGTCGTTGGCCAGCGGCACGGCCTTGGTGCGGCACAGGCCGAGGTCGGAGCCGGCGTGCGGTTCGGTCAGGCACATGGTGGCCAGCCATTCGCCGGTGGCCACCTTGGCCAGAAAATGCGCCTTCAGCGCATCGGACGCGTGGTGCTTGATGCACTCGTAGGCGCCGTGCAACAGACCGGGCGCCATGGTCCAGCCGTGGTTGGCCGCGCTCAGCCATTCGTAGAGCATGGCCTCCAGCGCAGCGGGCAGGCCCTGCCCGCCGTCTTCCGGTGCCGAGGACAAAGCCGGCCAGCCGGCTTGCCAGAAGGCCTGGTAGGCGTCGCGGAACCCGGGCGGCATGGTCACGGCACCCGCCTTCCACTGGGCCCCGATTTCGTCACCGTCGCGATTGAGCGGGGCCACCACCTCACCCACGAACTTGCCCGCCTCTTCGGCGACCTGGCGGATCAGGTCGGGGTCGGCGTTGTCGGCCAGGGCGGGCAGGGCTGCGAGCGTTTCGGGCGCGCGCAGCACGTCGAGGAGGATGAAGCCGGTGTCGGCGGCGTTGGGCTGGAAGGCGTTCATGCAGATCAGTCTTTTTTGCGGGCGCTGCCCAGATAGGTTTCGATCACGCGCGGGTCGTTGGCGAGCTGATCGGCAGGCCCCTGCGCACTGAGTTCACCCATTTCGAGCACGTAGCCGTGGTCGGCCACCTGCAGCGCGGCGCGCGCATTCTGTTCCACCAGCACGATGGTCACGCCGGTCTGGCGCAGGCTCTGGATGATGGAGAAGATCTCGCGCACGATCAGCGGCGCCAGGCCCAGGCTGGGTTCGTCGAGCATGAGCAGGTCGGGGCGGGCCATCAGCGCGCGTCCCACGGCCAGCATCTGGCGCTCGCCCCCCGAGAGCGTGCCGGCCAGTTGCACGCGCCGTTCTTTCAGGCGCGGAAAGAGGTCGTACACGTCGTCCAGGCGGGCGCGCCACTGGGCGTTGCCGATGCGCATCTGGCGGAAGCCGCCCAGCAGCAGGTTGTCTTCCACCGGCATCGAGCCGAACAGCTCGCGCTTTTCGGGTACCAGGGCAATGCCCTGCATGACGCGTTCTTCGAGCGTGAGCGTGCCGATGTCCTGGCCGTTGAACTCGATGAGGCCCTTGCCGGGCAGGATGCCCATGAGGGTGTTGAGCAGGGTCGACTTGCCGGCGCCGTTGGGGCCGATCACGGTGATCACGCTGCCCTTGTCGGCGCGCAGGCCGATGCCGTGCAGCACCTCCGCCTTGCCGTAGCCGGCGCGCAGGTCCTTGACGTGAAGAATCGGGGTGTTCATCAGTGTTCCGTTCCGAGGTAGGCGGCGCGCACCTTCGGGTCTTGCTGGATCTGTTCGGGCGTGCCTTGCGTGAGCAGGGTGCCGAACTCCATCACCACGAGGTGGTCGCAGACCTGCATGACCAGGTCCATGTCGTGTTCCACGAGCAGGATGCTCATGCCTTCGTCGCGCAACTGGCGCAGCACCCCGGCCAGGGCCTGCTTTTCCTTGTGGCGCAGGCCGGCGGCAGGTTCGTCCAGCAGCAGCAGGGCCGGGTCGGCGCACAGCGCGCGCGCGATTTCCATCAGGCGCTGCGGACCCATGGCCAGGTTGCCGGCCTGTTCGTGCAGGTACTCGCCCATGCCGATGCGTTCGAGCTGGCGCTGCGCTTCGCGGAACAGACGCCGCTCCTCGTCGCTGTTGGTGCGGATCATGGCCGCGGCGACGCCCTTGTGGCCCCGGGTGTGGGCGCCCAGCGCCACGTTCTCCAGCACCGTCATGTCGGGAATCATCTTGACGTGCTGGAAGGTGCGCGAGACGCCCTCGCGGGCGATGGCGCGTGCTGGCAGACCGCTGACGCGGCGGCCCCGGTAGCTGACCGTGCCGCTGGTGAGCGAGAGCACCCCGGTGATGAGGTTGAAGGTGGTCGATTTGCCGGCACCGTTGGGGCCGATCAGGCCAACGATCTGGCCGGCGCGGATCTGGAAGCTGATGTCGTTGACGGCGGTCAGCCCCCCGAACTGCTTGCGGATGCGGTCCACGTCCAGCACCAGCTCACCCAGAGCGGGTTTGTTCCGTTCAGGCAACGGCGCAGCCTGCTGCCAGTCGACGGCGCGCGGGCGCCGGGGCAGCTTCTTTTCGACCATGGACCACAGGCCGTCGGGCAGGTACTTGAGCACCAGCACCAGCATGACGCCGAACACGATCACCTCGTAGCTGCCGCTGGTGCCGATCAGCCGCGGCAGCAGCACTTGCAACTGGTCGTCCATCAGCTTGATGAGACCTGCGCCGACGAAGGCACCCCAGACGTAGTTGACGCCACCGACCACCGACATGAACAGGTACTCGATGCCCATCTTCAGGCCGAAGGCCGACGGGTTCACGGTGCGCTGGAAATGCGCCAGCAGCCAGCCCGCGACCGACGCGGACAGCGCGGCCAGAACGAAGATCGTGACCTTGTAGCGGAAGGTGCTGATGCCCATGGCTTCGGCCATCTGCGGGCCGCTCTTGATGGCGCGGATGGCGCGGCCGGCGCGCGAGTCCAGCAGGTGCAGCAAGGCGGCCGCAAAGGCCAGCAGGATGAACCAGGTGAGCACGAAGAAGGCGCGGCCCTGGCCGATGTCGAAGTTGCCGATGCTCAGGCTCTGGATGCCCAGCAGGCCATCGTATTTGCCCAGCGCGTCCAGGTTGCCCATCAGGTAGTACAGCGACAGGCCCCAGGCGATGGTGGCCAGCGGCAGGTAGTGGCCCGACATGCGCAGCGTGATCACGCCGACCACGAGCGCGCTGGCAGCGGTGAGCACCATGCCGATGAACAGCGTGATCCACGGCGAGACACCGAGGTTGAGCGTGAGCCAGGCGGTGGTGTAGGCGCCGATGCCCACGAAGGCCGCCTGGCCGAAAGAGGTGAGACCGCCCACACCGGTGAGCAGCACCAGGCCCAGCGCCGTCATGGCGTACATGCCGATGTAGTTGAGCTGGGTGATCCAGAAGTCGGGCAGCGGCAGCACGGCCACCAGCGGCACGGCGGCTGCCAGCACGAGAAGGCCGAGGGATTGGGGTTTCAGGGCCATGGAATCAATGCTCCTCGTCGGCGTTGTGGCCGTAGATCGACCGCACCAGCAGCACCGGCAGGATCAGCGTGAACACGATCACTTCCTTGAAGGCGCTGGCCCAGAAAGAGCCGAAAGCTTCGATCACGCCCACGAAGGCGGCCGCGATGAGGGCGCCCGGGTAGCTCGACAGGCCGGCGGCGACGGCCGCCACGAAGCCCTTGAGCCCGATCAGGAAGCCCGAGTCGTAGAACACGGTGGTGGTGGGCCCGATCAGCAGGCCCGAGAGCGCGCCGATGAAGGCCGCCATGGTCAACGTGAGCTGGCCGGAGGCGTGGGTCGAGATGCCCATCAGGCGGGCACCGGTGCGGTTGACCGCGGTGGCGCGCAGCGCCTTGCCGCGCAGCGTGCGCTCGAAATACAGCCACAGCAGCACGATCAGCGCGATGGCGGTCAGGCCGATGATGATGGTCTGGCCCGAGATCGCGACCGGGCCGAGGTTGAAGCGGTCGTCCCAGAAGCTGGGGTTGCGGAAGCCCTCGGCGCCGAAGAACAGCAGGCCCAGGCCGGTGAGGGCGAAGTGCACGCCCACCGAAACGATCAGCAGCACCAGCGGGGTCGCGCTCTCCAGCGACTGGTAGGCCACGCGGTAGACCAGCGGGCCATACACGGTGACGATGGCCACGCTCATGGCGGCCTGGGCCAGCAGCGGCCACTGCTGCGGGGCTGCCCAGATCGCCAGCAGGCTCACGGCCACCGGCGCTGCCAGGGTCTTGAGGGCAGCCTTGAGGGCGATCGGCAGGCTGCGGTGGTGCTGCCAGCGCGAGAACAGTTCCATGACCGCGGCCACGCTGGCCAGCAACAGCAGCAGCCAGACGGTGCCCGGCACCTTGCCGGTCTGGAAGATGGCCAGGGTGAGGGCGCCATAAGCGACGAACTCCCCCTGGGGAATGAAGATGATGCGTGTGACCGTGAAGACGAGCACCGTGGCCAGCCCGAGCAGGGCGTACACGGCACCGTTGGTCAGGCCGTCCAGCAGCAGGATGCTGGCGATCGTGGAGTCCATGGGAGGGCCTTGTCAGTCTGGAGAAACCCGGGCCGGTCATGCGCGGCAGGCAGGAGCTGCGCATGACCGGCCCGGGCAGGGGCCGGAAGGGGCGGGTTTATTCGACCTTGAACTTGCCGTCGACCACCTTGAGCATCACGCCGGTTTCCAGCGTGTAGCCCCAGTGGTCGGCCGGAGTCCAGTTCATGACGCCGTGCGAGAACACGGTGCGGCCCATAGTTTCCATGGTGTCGCGCAGCGCAGCGCGGAACTCGGGCGTGCCGGGCTTGGCCTTCTTCAGCGCCACCGGGAGGATCTTCTCCAGCACCACCTGGGCGTCGTAGGCGTGACCCGCGAACTGGTTGCGCGAGTTCGGACCGTAGGCCTTTTCGTACTTCTGCACGAAGTCGATCGCGACCGGCTTGGACGGGTGCTTGTCGGGCAGTTGCTCGGCAATCACCGCCGGGCCGGACACCACGAAAGCGCCTTCGACCGACTTGCCGCCGACGCGCATCAGATCCTGGGTGGCGGCCGCGTGGGTCTGGTAGATCTTGCCCTTGAAGCCGCGCTCGACCATGGCCATGTGCGGCATGGCGGCGCCACTGCCGGAAGCGACGATCAGCACCGCATCGGGGTTGGAGGCCGTGATCTTCAGGGCCTGCGGCGTCACGCTGGTGTCGGTGCGGGCGAAGCGCTCGGTGGCGATGATCTTGATGCCGGCCTTGTCCAGCAGCGGGGTGATTTCCTTGAGCCACTGTTCGCCGTAGGCATCGGTGTAACCCAGGAAGCCGATGGTCTTGACGCCCTGTTCCTTCATGTGTTCCACAACGGCGTGGCCCATCACGGTGTTGGACTGGGGCAGGCGGAACAGCCACTTGTCCTTGCCGGCGGGCACGCCCACGGGCGAGCCGGCCAGTTGCACGGTGCCGGCTTCCGACGCGATGTCGGTCATGGCCGCAGCCACGGCCGTGATGCTGGAGCCGATGATCATGTCGACCTTGTCTTCGGTCACGAAGCGGCGGGCGTTGGCAGCGCCCTTGCCCGGGTCGGTGGCGTCATCGAGGATGATCAGTTGCACCTTCTCGCCGGCGATGGTGGACGGGAACAGCTTGAACTGGTTCTGCATCGGGATGCCCAGGCCGGAGCCCGGGCCGGTCAGCGAGATGCTCACGCCGATCTTCACGTCGGCTTGGGCAGCGGAGGCTGCCAGCGCCGTGACGGCCACGGCGATCAGGGTCTTGAAAGTCTTCATGCTCTATGTCTCCAGGGTGGTGGTTGCGGACTCGGGGAAAAGCCGCCTCAGCCGCCGCACAGGGCGCGGATGTCGGCGGGAATGGGGATCGCCTTGATGCGGTCCGGGTTGGCCGGATCGCGCATGCAGAACGCGCGGGTCTCGGTGCCTTCGCAGAGCACCGTGTCGCCACGCATGACCACATGTCGGTGAATCAGCACCTTCTCGCGCCACTCGGTGACGCTGGTGTGGACCTGGAGCCGTTCGCCATAGGTGGCGGGCTTCATAAACTTGGTGTGGATTTCCAGCAGCGGCGTGCCGATGATCCCGGTGGTCTTGGACAGCTCGCGCCAGGGCGGCACACCGCACTGGACGAAAAAGTTCAGCGACGAGGCGTCCATCCACTTGCTGAAATTGGGAAAGAAGACGATGCCGGCGGGATCGCAATCCCCGAACATCACTTCGACTTCATACACAACGGTTTTTGACATACATACCCAGATCGAAAATCGGCGCGAAACACGCTGGCCCAGGGCGCAGCGGAGCGGGCTTTGCCACACCGCCTGCGTCGCCCTCGGAGGAGGTGACGCCGCCGGAGGGGGTTACCGGGGGGCCATTCGCAGCGCGCCATCCAGCCGGATCACCTCGCCATTGAGGTGGCCATTGCTGACGATATGCGCGGCGAGCTGGGCAAACTCTTCGGGTTTACCCAGGCGCTGCGGGAAGGGAATGCTTTTGGCCAGCGATTCCTGCACCGGCTCGGGCAGGGTCTTCATCAGCGGCGTGGCGAACAGGCCGGGCGCGATGGTGCAGACACGGATGCCGTATTGCGCCAGGTCGCGTGCCATGGGCAGGGTCATGCCGACCACGCCGCCCTTGGACGCGCTGTAGGCCTGCTGGCCGACCTGGCCGTCGAAGGCGGCGACGCTGGCGGTGAACACCATCGCGCCGCGCTCGCCGTCTTCCATCGGGTCGAGCTTGGCGCAGGCTGCGGCGAACAGGCGCGCAGCGTTGTAGGTGCCGATGAGGTTGACGTTGACCACCTTGGCAAAGTCTTCCAGCGGTGCGGCGTTGCCGTCCTTGCCGATCACGCGCTTGGCCGTGCCGATACCGGCGATCTGCATCAGGATGCGTGCCGGGCCATGGGCCGCGGCCGCCGTATCGATGGCGGCTTGCATGCTTTCGGGGTTGCTCACGTCGCAGCGGATGGCCACGCCGCCGATCTCGCCCGCCACGCGCTGGGCGTTGTCGAGGTTGAGGTCGAGCACGGCGACCTTGGCACCCAGCCGGGCGAGTTCGCGGGCGGTGGCCTCCCCGAGGCCGGAGCCGCCGCCGGTGACGAGGGCGGCCTGTCCTTGGATGTTCATGTCAGTTTCCTTCCGGGTTCTCAATGAGGAGGGCGATGCCCTGGCCACCGCCGACGCAGGCGCTGGAAATGCCGTACTTCTTGCCGCTGCGCTGCAGCTCGCGGGCCAGCGTCAGCGTCAGGCGCACACCGGTGGTGGCCAGCGGGTGGCCCAGCGCGATGGCGCCGCCGTTGACGTTGAGCTTGTTGATGTCCATGCCCAGCTCCTTGGCGACCGCGAGGGTCTGGGCGCCCTGGGCTTCGTTGACCTCGAAGCGGGCGATGTCGTCCAGCTTCAGGCCGGTGCGCTCCAGCAGCAGGCGGATCGCCGGCGCCGGGCCGATGCCCATGATTTCGGGCGGCACACCCACCGCAGCGGCGCCGACCACGCGCGCCAGCGGCTTCTTGCCCTGGGCCTTGGCGTAGGCGCCGGAACTCACCACGCAGGCGGCGGCGGCATCGACCAGGGCCGAACTGTTGCCGCCGGTCTGCACGCCGCCGTCGAACACGGGCTTGAGCTTGGCCAGCACCTCGACCGGCGACAGGCGCGGGTGGGTGTCGGTCGCCACTTCGGTGACCTTGCCCTGCAGCCGGATGCCGCGTGTCTTGTAGCCGTCGATCTCGAACTTCTCGGTCACCACCGGCACGATCTCTCCCGCCAGGAACCCGCTTTCCTGGGCAGCCACGGCCTTGGCAAACGAGGCCGACGCAAACGTGTCGACTTCTTCGCGCGTGATGCCGTACTTCTTGGCCAGGTTCTCGGCGGTCTGGATCATGTTGATGCCGGCTGCGGGATCCTTGAGCGCTTCCCACATGTAGTCCTTGAAGCCGACCGGCGCGCCCAGCTTGAAGCCGGTGCGGTGGTCGAAGGCGGCAATGGGGTTGCGCGTCATGCTTTCCGTGCCCACCACCAGGGCGGCGTCGCAGGCACCGCCCTGGATGTGCTCGCCGGCCTGGCGGAACAGCTCGAAGCCGGTGCCGCAGATGCGCTGCGCCATGATGGCCGGCACTTCCACGGGCACACCGGCGTACAGACCGATGTGGCGCGGCAGGAAGAACTGGTCGAAGTCGCCGGGCGCCATGTTGCCGGTGACCACCGAGCCGATCTCGCTCGGGGCGATGCCGGCACGCGCGAGCGCAGCGCGCGCGGCCTTGATGCCCAGGTCGGTCGGCGAGATGTGGCCCAGCGCGCCGCAGTAGTCGACCATCGGCGTGCGCACGCCGTCGACGATCACGACGTCCTCGAATGCTGTGAAGAAACCTCGTTGTGTCATGGCTGGGTCCTTTCAACCCGTTCGTATCGCCTTGCCGTGTCCGCCGCGTGGTGGGGGCCTGGCGCCGCCGGCCTGCCGGCATGGCTGTGGAGGCCGTGCCGGTGATGGCGGGGTCAGATGTTCGGTTTGAGGATGTAGTGCAACTCGTCGGCGTGCAGCTTGGCCACGGTGTCGGCCCGGTGGCTGAGCACCGCACGCTGGTTGATCGAGCCCTTGTCGGTGATCTCGCCGCGGTCGATGGTGGGGGGATCGGCCAGCAGGCACAGGCGTGCGATGCGGTTGGCGCTGCCGGTGGCGGAGCGGGCCAGTTCGTTGACCACGGTCTGGAAGTGGGCCAGCACACCCGGCGCGTCGAGCACGTCGTGCAGCGAGGCATCGGCCGGCAGGCCGCTGAGCTGGCGCACGGCGGCCGTGGGGAAGACCATGGCGCCGACTTCTTTCATGTTCAGACCGGTCAGCACCACGTCCTGCACGTAGGGTGCGCCTGCCGCGATGATCTTCGCGCGCAGCGGACCCACGCTCACGAAGGTGCCGGTGGCGAGTTTGAAGTCTTCGGCAATGCGACCGTCGAATTTCAGGCCCTGGTGCACGTCGGTTTCGTCGATCCACTTGACGGCATCGCCGGTCTTGAAGAAGCCCTCTTCGTCGAAGGCTTCAGCGGTTTCGGCCGGCATGCGCCAGTATCCCGGGGTGATGTTGGGACCGCGGTAACGCACTTCGGTCTTGCCGTCGATGTCCACCAGCTTGAGGTCCAGGCCTGGCGTGGGCAGGCCCAGGTCGCCGGCCTTCACGTTCGGGTTGGTCACGAAGATGCCGAACGGGCCCGATTCCGTCATGCCCAGGCCGGTGCTCATCACGATGCGCTCGCCGATTTCGCGCTCCTGGCTTTCGAAGAGGCTGTCCCACACGGGCTGGGCCAATGCAGCGCCCGCATAGAAGAACATCTGCACCCGCGACAGCAGCGTCTTGCGCAGCAGGTCGTCGGTCTTCATGGCGTTGGCAATGGCCTCGAACCCGGTGGGCACGTTGAAGTACACCGTGGGCGCGATCTCGCGCAGGTTGCGCAGGGTTTCCCCGATCAGGGCCGGCGTCGGCTTGCCGTCGTCGATGTACATGGAGCCACCGTGGTAGATCACCATGCCGAAGTTGTGGTTGCCGCCGAAGGTGTGGTTCCAGGGCAGCCAGTCGACCAGCACCAGGTTGCCTTCGCCCAGGACGGGCATCGACTGCGTCATCTGCTGCTGGTTGGCGCACCACATGCGCTGGGTGTTGATCACCGCCTTGGGCATCTTGGTCGAGCCGGAGGTGAACAGGAACTTGGTGATGGTGTCCGGACCGGTGGCGGCCATTGCCGCGTCGACGGCATCGGTGGGCTCGGTCTCGAGCAGCGCGGCGAACGAGGTGGTGGCCCGGCCAGGCACCGTGCCTTCGGTGGCGACCAGTTCGACGTCGCTGTCCAGCGTGGCGAGCATGGCGCGGCTGTAACGGTTGGCGTCGCTGGCGAAGACCAGGCCCGGGGTCAGCGTCTTGACCACGTGGCGGAGCTTGTCGAAGTCCTGGCTGATGAGCGAATAGGCCGGCGACGTCGGGCAGTAGGGGATGCCGGCGTACACGCAGCCCAGAGCCAGCAAGGCGTGTTCGAGGTCGTTCTCGCTGAGGATGAGCACCGGGCGCTCGACCGACAGACCCCGGTCGATCAGACCCTGACCGATACGGCGCGCGGCGTCCAGGGCCTGCGCGAAGCTGATGTGTTTCCAGTCACCGCTGCTGCCATCGGCCTGCTTCACGCGGCGCGCGAACAGCGTGCGCCCGGGTTCGGTGCGGGCCCAGTGGACGAGGCGGTCGGTGATGCGCTCGGGAAAGGCGTCGAGCGCCTGGTCGGCGCGCAGGTAGTGGACGCCGGGGCTGCCGTCGCGCAGGGTGGCGCGCGTGACGCCGAACTTCAGAGGGCGGTATTTCGCTGTCGTGCTCATGTCTCTCTCGGGTCAACGGGTGTCGGGCGCTGCCGGTCTGCCGCCGGCTTGGCTCGTGGATACAGAAAGATCAGTCCTTGCTGACCTTGGCCGCCTTGCCTTCCAGGAAAGCGCGCACGCGGGCCTTGGCTTCGGGGGCCGACTGGGCGATCGCGGCCATCATGGCTTCGGTCAGGAAGCCGTGGTCGGCTGGCTGTTCGGCGATGCGGGGCAGGGCGTGCATGAGCGCGAAGTTGGTCATGCGGGCGTTGCCGGCGATGCGGGTGGCCAGGTCGATGGCCTTGTCCAGCGACGTGCCTTGCGGCACCACGTACTGCGACAGGCCGATGCGCTCGCCGTCCACCGCGTTGTAGACGCGGCCGGTCAGCATCATGTCGGTCATGCGGGCGGCGCCGATCAGCTTGGGCACGCGCACCGCGCCGCCGCCACCGACGAAGATGCCGCGCGTGCCTTCGGGCAGCGCGTAGAAAGTGCTGTCGTCGGCCACACGGATGTGGCAGGCGCTGGCCAGCTCCAGGCCGCCGCCGACCACCGCGCCGTGCAGGGCCGCGATCACCGGAACGTTGCCTTTTTCCACGCAGTCCAGCGCGGCGTGCCACATGCGCGAGTGGAAGACGCCTTCGCTGGCGTCGCGTTCGCTGAGTTCGGAGAGGTCAAGCCCCGCGCTGAAGTGATCGCCTTCGCCGTGGATCACGGCGGCGCGCACGCTGGCGGGCAGGTTCTGGAACACGTCGCGCAGCGACAGGATCAGGCCATCGTTGAGCGCATTGCGCTTGGCCGCGCGGTTGAGCGTGACGATGGCGATTTCCGATTGTTCGCCATGCAGGCGCAGGCGCAGGTCCGGGTTGGAAGGGGTCATGGTCATCAGGGAATGCGGGCTTGTTGGGTGAGGGGATTATTGTTATAAACAATAACCAAATCAAGCAAAGCAGGCACCGATTGCATCGGTGTTTACCCTAGTCCCGGAGACCCCCATGGATCACCAGAACCTGATCGCCATCGACATTCACACCCACGCTGAAGTGAGCTGCTGGAACCCGTTCGACAACTACGGGGAGGAGTACGACCGCGCGGCCGACAAGTACTTCGGCAGCAACCGCCGTCCCACCATCGCCGAGACCATCGCCTACTACCGCGAACGCAAGATCGGGCTCGTGATGTTCACCGTCGACAGCGAGTCCAAGCTGGGCCGCCGCCGCATCCCCAACGAGGAGATTGCCCAGGCGGCGCGCGAGAACAGCGACATGATGATGGCCTTCGCCAGCATCGACCCGCACAAGGGGAAAATGGGCGCACGCGAGGCTGAGCGCCTGATCCAGGAAGAAGGCATCAAGGGCTTCAAGTTCCATCCGACGGTGCAGGGCTACCACCCCTACGACAAGATGGCCTGGCCGATCTACGAAGTGATCAATGCGCACAAGCTGCCGGCCATCTTCCACACCGGCCACAGCGGCATCGGTTCGGGCATGCGCTGCGGCGGCGGCCTGCGGCTGGAATACAGCAACCCCATCCACCTGGACGACGTGGCGATCGACTTCCCCGACATGCAGATCGTGATGGCGCACCCCAGCTTCCCGTGGCAGGACGAGGCGCTGTCGGTGGCCACGCACAAGCCCAACGTGTGGATCGACCTCAGCGGCTGGAGCCCGAAGTATTTCCCCAAGCAACTCGTGCAGTACGCCAACACCCTGCTCAAGGACCGCGTGCTGTTCGGCAGCGACTATCCGCTGATCACGCCCGAGCGCTGGATGAAGGACTTCGAAGTGGCCGGCTTCAAACCCGAAGTGATGCCCGGCATCCTCAAGGGCAACGCGGTGCGGCTGCTGGGGCTGGACAAGGGTTGATTCCCGGAGTCGGCTGATCCGCGGCCGTCGCGGCAGGGCGCGCAGTGGGGCCGACCGCTGGCCAACGCCGGCCCGGCTCATTGCGGCTCCGGCTGGCAGGTGGCTTGGACCAAGCGGTTTGTGCATTCCCGGATGCTGCATGCATGCCACGGGCGGTGGGCGCCTCCGCGCTTGAACGTCGCTGTAACAACAGCCGGGAGGCAGGAGATGGGGGATGTCGAGGGCTTTGGTTCGGGTCGACCTGAAGCTGTGCACTGCCAAGGGTTGTGCACTTCAGGCGCAAGCAACCAGCGGATGGACGGTGGGGTATGCAGGGCTTCCGAGGGTTTACCCCGGGAGGGTGCTTTATTGGCTATTCCTATAATTGGTAGAACCAATAGACCTGGGCCAGAAAGCCAATCGATCAACGATCTGGCAGGGGTGGCCCGAGGAATGGCTTCTCTCAACCCCATCGATTCCTATTTGGAGACTGTCCCATGATGCAACGAAGAACGATCCTGCAGGCCGGTGCCCTCAGCCTGGGAGCACCTGCGCTGACAGGGTTTGCCCAGCCGCGTTTGAAGCTCCGTTTTCACACCTTTCTGCCGCAGCAGTCGACGGGCTGGCGCAATATCGTTCAGCCATGGATCGAACGGGTGGAAAAGGAGTCGGGCGACGCCATCAAGTTCGAGGCCTATCCGGCAATGCAGATGGGCGGAACACCCGCGCAGCTCTTCGACCAGGCTCGGGACGGGGTGGTCGACGTGGCGTGGACATTGCCGGGCAACACACCGGGGCGTTTCCCCCGCATCGAGGTCTTCGAGCTGCCGTTCATGATGAACAACGCGGAACGCACATCGCGGGCGCTCTGGGAGTACATGGAGAAAGAAGCGACCACGGAATTCCGCGAGGTTCAGGCGTTGGCCTTTCACGTGCACAGCCCCGGCGTCATTCACATGCGCAACAAACTGATCAAGCGCCCCGAAGACTTCGCGGGTTCCAAGGTGCGCGGTGCCACCCGACTCGTGACCAAGCTGTTGAGCAATCTGGGGGCCACCCCGGTCGGCATGCCGCTGCCCGCGATTCCGGATGCGCTGAGCAAGGGCGTGATCGATGGCGCGGTGATTCCCTGGGATGCTGCGTACCCGATCAAGGCGCACGAGCTTGCGCCGTTCCACTCCGAATTCGCGCCCGGCGTGAACTCGCTCTACACGGCCGCCTTCGTGTTGGCGATGAACAAGCGGAAGTACGAAGAGATGCCGGACGATCTGCGCAAGGTGATCGACCGGTGCTCGGGCCTGGAGCAGTCCGGTCGCATGGGCGCCGGAACCTTGCTCGGCGATCCGGTGGGCAAGAAGGCGGCTCAGGACCGGGGCAATACCATCCACCAGATCGACGGTGCAGACGCGCAGCAGTTCTATCGCAAGACGGCGCCGGTGGAAGTCGAGTGGATTCAGGAGATGGAAAAGCGCGGGCTGGATGGCCGTTCGCTGGTGCAGAGTGCGCGCCGCCTGATCGAAAAGCAGGGCGTCAGGTCCTGAAGCAGCAGGGCATGGCGCGCAGCGCGTCATGCCTTTTGCGAGCCCCGGGGTATCGACAAGATCCCCGGGGCTTTCGTTTGGGCGTTCAGAGGCCTCGCACCGGGGGCATGGGCAGGCCAGTGCAGGGCCGCCCCGAACCGACAGCCGCCGGCCCCGCCGTGGGGCGGCAACCAGCGGTGGGGGCGAAGCTGGGGTCAGGCGGATCGCATGAATTCGGCCGCGCGCTCACCGATCATCATTGAAGGTGCCGCGGTGTTGCCCCCCACGATGTTCGGCATGATGGAGGCATCGGCGACTCGCAGGCCCTGGAGGCCGTGCACTTTCAATGTGGCATCGACCACCGCCATCGGATCGCTTGCGGGGCCCATCTTGCAAGTGCCGACAGGGTGGTAGATGGTGGATGCCGAGTTGCGGATATAGGCTTCGAGGGCTTCGTCGGAGAGGGCAGCATCGCCAGGGGTCAGTTCCTGGCCGATATACCCGGCGATGGCGGGCATGCCGAGAATGCGTCGCGCCTCGCGCATTCCTTTGATCAGGGTGGCCACGTCGCGCGGATCTTCGAGGAACGCCGGCTCGATGAGGGGCTTCTCGTTGGGGAGGGCTGATTGCAGGCGAACCTGCCCGCGTGTGGATGGCCGCAGGAGACTGACGTGGCACATGAATCCGTGGCGACGCGGCAATGTGCGGGCGCTCTCCTTGAGGCCCACCATGAGCGTGTACTGGATGTCGGGTTCGGCCAGGCCCTCGTCGGTGCGGATGAACCCCCCGGCTTCCGCGGCATTGGACGCCAGCATGCCCTTGCCGCCGAGCAGATAGCGCCAAGGCG
Source organism: Hydrogenophaga electricum (assembly GCF_030160815.1). Classification (NCBI taxonomy): domain Bacteria; kingdom Pseudomonadati; phylum Pseudomonadota; class Betaproteobacteria; order Burkholderiales; family Comamonadaceae; genus Hydrogenophaga; species Hydrogenophaga electricum. The sequence continues at coordinate 90,984 of NZ_BSPB01000006.1, forward strand.
CGGCGATGGCACGGGGAGCGGTGCGCCACGTCAATGCATAGGACTCGGCGGAGGGGTTGGTCAGCGCGATGGAAGCGCTGGGGTGGTCCTGGAGATTGCGGCCGACGCCCGGAAGGTCGTGCACGACGGGAATGCCATGCTGCGCCAGGGCGGGTGCATCGCCGACGCCCGATAGCATGAGCAGTTGTGGTGAATTGATCGCTCCGCCGGAAAGCACGACCTCTTCGCTGGCACGCAGATCGAGCGTCTGCCCGTGGCGGTGGATGGAGACACCCACGGCACGGTTGCCGACGAAGAGCACACGGTGTGCGGTCGACTGGTCGAAGACATGAAGATTGGGGCGCGACAATGCAGGGTGCAAGAACGCCCGTGAACTGCTGAGGCGGACGGAGTTCCGCTGGTTGAGCTCGAAGAGGCCGAAGCCATCTTGGATCGCACCATTGAAGTCGTCGTTGCGAGCGTGCCCGGCTTCGCAGGCGGCTTCGACAAAAGCGTGCGAGAGGCGGTGGGGGTCTTTCAGCGGTTGCACATCGAGTTCACCCCCCCGAGCGTGCCATGGGGATGCACCCTGAGACCGGTTTTCGTGCCGGAGAAAGTAGGGCAGCACGTCGTCAAAGCCCCAGCCGTCGTTGCCTTCGGCGAGCCAGCGGTCGTAGTCGTTGCGGTGGCCGCGGATGTAGACGGTGCCGTTCACCGACGTGCAGCCACCAAACAGCTTGCCCCGCGGGCAGGGAATTTGTCGGTGGCCGACACCGGCCCCGCCTTGAAAACTGTACTGCCAGTTGTACCTGGCGTGGGGCAGCAGGAAGACGTTGCCGATCGGAATCGCCGTTTTCCAGTTCAGGGGAAATCGCCGGTCCGACGGACCCGCTTCGATCAGCGCAACGCGGACCTGCGGGTCCTGAGACAGGCGGTTGGCGAGCACACAGCCGGCTGCGCCGGCGCCCACCACGATGTAGTCGAACGAGAGAGATTGCTGGGTCATGCGCATGCCACGGGATCAACCCCGGCCCTTGAACCAAACCGCCTTGGTCTGGAGAAACTCCTCGATGTGCTCCGTACCGGACTCCCGGCCATAGCCACTCATCTTGTAGCCGCCGAACGGAACGGCCGGATCCATGGGACCGTAGCAGTTGACCCAGACGGAGCCGCTGCGCAGACCGCGGGTGACTTGCTGCACCTTGTTCGTGTCGCGCGTCCACACCCCCGCGCCGAGGCCATAGGGCGTGTTGTTGCCGCGCTCGATGGCCTCTTCGGTGGTGTCGAAAGGAAGCACCGAGATCACGGGACCGAAAATTTCCTCGGCCGCGATCTTCATCTCGTCTCGCACGTCTGCGAAGACAGTGGGTGCCACGAAGTACCCCCGTTCCAGGCCGGCCCCCTGGAGCCGTTCGCCGCCCGCATGGGCGGTGGCGCCTTCCGAGCGGCCGATCTCCATGTAGCTCACGACACGCGACAGCTGCTCTTCGCTGACCAGCGGACCGAGCTGGGTTTGTGGATCCAGAGGGTTTCCCACGCGCAGACGCTTGGCAAACTGCGCCACGCGCTCGACGAACTCGTCGTGAATCCGGCGTTCGACAAACAGCCGTGTTCCAGCGCTGCAGATCTGCCCCGAATTGGCAAACACCGCCATGGCAGCACCGGGAACGGCGGCATCCAGATCGGCATCGGCGAAGACGATGTTGGGTGACTTGCCACCGAGTTCGAGCGAGACGCGCTTGAGGTTGCCAGCCGATGCACGAACGATGTGCTGGCCCACCTCGGTCGAGCCGGTGAAGGCTACCTTGTCCACACCCGGGTGGGCGGCCAGTGCGGCACCGGCGGCGCCCAGTCCTGGAACGATGTTCACGACGCCGGGCGGAATGCCGGCTTCGAGGCAGAGCTCACCAAACCGCATCGGGGACAGTGGTGCCTGCTCGGCCGGTTTGAGAACCACCGTGCACCCGGTGGCCAGGGCGGGGGCAATCTTCCAGATGGCCATGCCCAGTGGGCCGTTCCACGGGTTGATGGCGGCCACCACCCCGACAGGCTCCTTCAAGGTGTAGGTGAAGATGTCTCCGGGCTGGGAGTTGCCGATGGTCTGCCCGTGAATGGCGGTGGCGAGCCCGGCGTAGTAGCGCAGCAGCCCGATGCCGCGTCGACGGCGTGCCGTGGTGGCGCTGATGGGGGCGCCCATGTCGAGGGAGTCTAGGGTGGCCAGCTCATCGAAATGGCGGTCGAGCAGATCGGCCAGTTTGAGCAGGACCGCCTGGCGGTCAAAGGGGGTGAACCGGCTCCACGGACCTTGTTCAAACGCCTTGCGTGCTGCTGCCACCGCCCGGTCGATGTCTTCGGCACCGGCTTCGGCGACGTGGGCGTTGATGTCGCCGGTGGCGGGGTTGAGGGTGGCGAAAGTGCGGCCCGATAGCGCGGGAACGTGCTGTCCGTCAATGAGCAGGTGCTTGACGGTGCCGTCGAGATACGGATGGGGCAGGAGCGGTGGGTGGGAAGGTTGGGACATGGAGCCTCGCAGCAAATGGGGAACGACCAGGCAAACGGCGGCAGTGCCGGCTTGAATTGATTGGACATCAGAAATATCCAATGGTTCTACCATTTTAAAAGAGGTTTGTGCCGGTAAATCGAGGGTTAACCCTTGTGTGGCCCGACCGGCGCGAGCGGGATGTCGGGCGAGTGCGGGTCAGACGGCCTGGCGGCGCGGCTTGCGGCTGACGCGTTTGGCGTGGTCGCGCAGGGCAACGAGGAGCGCGTTCAGCTCTTTGCAGGCGGCATCGGCATCGCGTGCCTGGAAATGCACCATGAAGCGGCATCGGGCCTGGAACAGCTTTTCCGGCGGGTAGCTGATGGTGCCAAGCAGGCGGACCACGGTCTCACCAATGGACGCGACCATCATGGCGAAAGCCCTGTTCTGCGTGGCGGCCGCCAGCACCCTGTAAAACTCCAGGGCGGCATCGAGCCGTTTGCCCTCGGAGGCCGCATCGTTGGCATCCTTGGTGCTCTGGACAACGGCGTCGAGTTCGGCGATTTGTTGGGGGGTGGCGCGTTCGCAGGCCAGGCGGACCACCGCATCGAGCAGGTGGATGCGCAGTTCCGTCAGATCGTCGAGTGAGACCGATCCCAGTGCGACCAGATCGGTCACGGCCTGGGTGATGCGCAGATTGCTGCCTTCGCGGATGAAGGCGCCGCCTTTGACGCCTCTCGTCAGGCTGAGGACACCAGCGTTTTCGAGGCTGCGAAGCGCCTCCCGCACCGTGTTGCGGCCAACACGCAGTTGCTCCGCCAACTCGCGCTCTGAAGGGAGTTTGTCGCCGGGCCGCAGGCGCCCGCTGGCAATCTGCTCTCGGATGCGTTGTTCCACGGCCTCGAAAGTCCGAACGGGCTGGATGGGTTGAAAGTCGAGCACGTTGGCGTCCACGGAGGGGCTCTGGGTCTGGGTAGAAAAAATCGCCGAGCAGTATGGCATGCAGGCCCGCCTGGACAGGCTGGCGAACATAAAATGCGGGCCGGTTGTGGCAAGTGTGACAAACAGGCATCTGCGGGAGGCGTGCATTGGGTCAGCCAGATTTTGAAGCCATCTCTTCGCTGCGGGCCGCAGACGAGATCGAGGCGCAGATCCGCGATCAGATCGCCCAGGGAAGATTGCGCCCCGGCGACAAGCTGCCTGCCGAGAGGGATCTTTCACAACGCTTCAATGTGAGCCGCAACACCTTGCGCGAGGCTCTCAGGGCGCTGGAACAGGCCAAGCTGATCGAGCTGCGCAAAGGGGCCCATGGCGGGGCCTTTGTCCGGCATGGCGACGCGGCCACGATCGCGAAGAGCATGCGCGATCTGTACCACCTTGGCGCGATCACGCCCAAACAATTGACGGACGCGCGCATCTGGTTGAGCCGGATGATCGTGGGCATCGTCTGCGAAATCGCGAGCGATGAGGACATCGATCAGTTGCAGGCCAATGTGGATGCCACGGCCCGAGCCGATGCGGCTGGCAATTTTGATGAACGGGCGCGACTCAACCGGGAGTTCCATCTGGTGTTGGCCGGACTGACCCGGAACCCGATCATCGAGAGCACGATCCAAGGTGTCATGAGCGTGCTGGCCGAGTTCATCCAGCAGATCGGCCCGAGCGAGAACTCATTCATACTGCCCTCGCGCCGCAGGCTCCTCAAGCACCTGCGGGCGCGGGACGCCGAAGCTGCCACGAAGGAAATGACCAAGGCGCTGGTGCGCCTGCACGATCAGTACCTGGCGCAGTGGACGGCCAGGCAGTCGATGCAGGCGGGCTGAAACGGCTCAGAGATCGAGCACCAGCGTGCTGGAAAGCGCGCCCGAGCAACAGGGGATGATGGCTTCGTTGCTCTGCCTTTCGGCTTCCGTCAGGCATTCGTCCCGATGGTCCGGCGTGCCGGAAATCACGCGCGTGCGGCAGGTTCCGCAGACGCCCTGCGAGCAGGCATAGGGGATGTCGACGCCGGCATCGAGGATCGCGTCCAGGAGGGTCCTGCCTGCGCTCACCTTCACGGTCTTGCCCGAACGGGCCAGCAAGGCTTCGTAGCCCCCCTCTGTGGAGGCAGCGTGGCGGGCGGCAAAGCGCTCGTAGTGGACGCGTTCGGGTGGACGGTCCTGGGTTGCGGTGATGAAGTCGTCGATGAGGCCGGCGGGTCCGCAGCAATAGAGGTGTGCTTGCGGACCGGATGCGCGCACCACGGCGGCGATGTCCAGGCGCCTGTCCTCGCTGCTGCAGTAGGTGTGCAGGCTGCCGTGGCCGTCGGCGGCCAGTGCCTGCAGGCAATCCCGATAGGCCATGCGGTCGGGGCTGGGGGCGGCGTAGTGGAGCGACCAGCGGTGTCCCAGTCTGTTGAGGCGCCGAGCCATGGCCAGCAAGGGCGTGATACCGATCCCGCCGGCGATCAGGATGGACTCCGGCGCGTGCTCGTTCAGTGCGAAATCGTTGCGCGGGGCCTGGGCTTGCAGCGTCTGTCCCACGCGGGCCTGACTGTGTAACCACGCGGAACCGCCACGGCTCTGGGGTTCGCGCTTGACGGCGATGCGGTAGCAACCTCCGAGCCCCTCATCCAGCAAAGAGTAGCTGCGCTGTAGTGCGCCAGGGAGATGAAGCTCCAGGTGAGCGCCTGCCGGTGCGACCGGCAGCGGGTTCTGCGTGGGGCTGGCCAGCTCAAAGGACAGCACGTCATCAGTCTCCAGCCGGATCTGGCGAATCTGTAGGGTGAAGGTTTCTTGAGGCATGAGTGGAGGCACTGGGTGGGGGTGTCCGGGAAAGCCTGAGCACGTTGCTCGCGCATTCGTGGAAACCACTAGGTCCTGAGGGGTGAAATCGGGTACATTAACTCAATGGTTGAACCATTATAGGAGAGAAAATGCTGAGCCAAGAAGACAACCAGCGAATCACACGGGTGGGGCCTGGTACGGAAATGGGGCAGTTGATGCGCCAGTTCTGGATCCCCTTCCTGTTGTCCCGTGACGTCGCCGAAGACGGCCAGCCGTACCGTGTGCGCCTGCTGGGCGAGGACCTTGTTGCGTACCGCGACAGCAGCGGGCGGGTCGGCCTGGTGGACCATGCGTGCCCGCACCGCGGATCGCCGATGGCCTTTGCGCGCAACGAGCAGGACGGCATCCGGTGCGTCTATCACGGATGGAAGTTCGATGTGACCGGTGCCTGCACCGAGATGCCCGCAGAGCCCGCCAACTCGCCGATGCTGGCGCGCGTGAAGATCAAGGCCTATCCGGTGCAGGAGCGCAATGGTGTGCTCTGGACGTACATGGGCGGCGACACCGAAAACCTGCCACCCTTGCCCAACATCGAGTGGAATCTGGTGCCGGAAAACCAGGTGGCCCTGACGATGCGCGTGCAGGAGTGCAACTGGTTGCAGGCGCTTGAGGGCGAGATCGATTCAGCCCATGCCGCCATCCTGCACGGCCGCGTGGACGTGGGTGGCACGATCAATCAATGGAAGCAGGCGCAGGATTTGGCGCCCAGTTTCGAATGCGTGCAACACGCCGCAGGTCTGAGCATCGGTGCCCGCCGCAAGGTGGGGGACGACAAGAACTATGTGCGTGTCAACCAGTTCCTGCTGCCGTTCTGGACGTTCGTGCCGCCCCAGGCCCAATACCCCGACCTGTCGGGGCATGCGTGGGTGCCGATCGACGACCATCACACGCTGTGTCTGATGTTCTCGTACACCCCGGCACAGCCGTTTTACGAGAAGACGCGGAAGGTGTTCCGGGAGGGCTATGGCGGGCGCGAAACCGGGCATGCCTCGGAGGCATCGTTCGAAAAGCGTTCGCCCATGGATCCTTATCACACCTACTGGAGCGTGTTCAACCGCGGGAATGCCTACCAGTTCAGCTACCAGTTGCAGGTCGACAAATACAACTCGGGCCTGCCCGGGCTGTGGGTTCAGGATGCTGCATGCCAGTCGGGCGTTGCCACCATCTACGACCGTTCGAAAGAGCACCTCGGCCTGAGCGACACCGGCATTGCACGCACGCGCCGGATGCTGCTCGATGCGAGCCGGAAGTTGCTTCACGAAGGCACTCGCCCGCCGTCGTCCATCAATCCCGATCTGTTCATGCTGCGCGCGGTGTCGCTGACGATTCCGGCGGGCGCGGACTGGACCCAGGAAGGGGCTGAGCACATGAAGGCCGAAGTCGGCAAGGATTTCGGCTACGCCCCCTGAGCGATGGCGGCCCTCAGCCGCCATCTTCACCACACAAAAGGAGACAACCATGATCAAGAAAACCCTCGTTCGTACCTGGCTGCTCGCGGCCGGGGTTCTGGGCCTGACCGCTTCTGCACTGGCGCAGACCTATCCCGCGCGGCCCATCAAGGTCGTTGTGCCGTATGCCGCTGGGGGTTCGACCGATCAGATGGCGCGCGTGATCCAGCAGCCGTTGAGCGAGATCCTGGGCCAGCCGGTGATCATCGACAACCGCGCCGGCGCCGGTGGCGCCATCGGTACCGAAGCGGTGGTGCGCGCGGAGCCGGATGGCTACACCCTGGTGTTCGGCAACACCGGACCGAATGCCGTGGGGTCGCTGATGCGCAAGCTGCCGTACGACGTTCTGAACGATCTGAAACCGATTTCCACAGTGGCCATCACCCCGATGATGCTGGCTGTGCCCTCGAACTCCCCGGCCAACAACGTCAAAGAGTTCCTGGCGCTGGCACGCGCCAATCCCGGCAAGTTCAACTATGGCTCGGTGGGCCCGGGGTCGCTGTCGCACCTCACCGGCGAGTACTTCAACGAACTGGCCGGTGTGCAGTTGCAGCACATTCCCTACAAGGGCGGCGCCCCCATGCTCACCGCCTTTCTGGGTGGCGAGATCCAGGCTGCGTTTGTCACCGGGCTTGACGGTGGTGCGATGCTGGCCACCGGGCGCGTGAAGTACCTGGCCGTGGGAACGGCGCAGCCGACACCCGTGGTGGAGGGCTTGCCCACGGTTGCGAAGGACGTGCCGGGCTTCCAGACCAGTGCATGGTTCGGGCTTCTGGCCCCCAAGGGCACCCCCGATGCCATCGTGGCGCGGCTGAATGCGGCGGTGGCGCAGGCGCTCAGCCGGCCCGATGTCCGCCAGTTCTTTGTGAGCCGGCACGTCGAGCCCAAGGGCAGCACGCCCCAGGAGCTGACGCAGATCATCCGCGCAGAACTCGAGCAGTGGCGACCTATCGTCGTCAAACACAAGATCGAACTGTGACCGCTTCTTTCGGCAACCATCCCGCGCAGCCAACCATGAATCCTGGCATTGAAGCAGACCTGCCCCCGCACCAGCCCCGTCCCGCCAACCGCCCCAAGGCGCTGGAAGGAGTCCGGATTGTCGATTTCACCCACTTCATCGCCGGCCCCTTCGCGACCATGATCCTGGGCGACATGGGGGCGGACGTCATCAAAATCGAGGCACCGGGCAAAGGGGACGATTTTCGGCAGTACCCGCCGGTGGCGCCTGCGCTGGAGGCCGGTGCGCCCTTCGTCTGGAGCAACCGCAACAAGCGCAGCATTGCGCTCGACCTCAAGAGCGAGGCGGGTCTGCGGATTGCCCGTGAGCTGGTGGCCAGTGCCGACATCGTGGTCGAGAATTTCTCGACCGGAGTGATGGATCGGTTCGGCCTGGACTACGAGGCGTGCCGGCGCCTCAATCCCCGGCTGATCTACTGCTCCGTCTCGGCGTATGGCCGGACCGGCGCTTTCAAGGACCGGCTGGGCTTCGACCCGGTGGCGCAGGCCGAAAGTGGTTTCGTGTCCATGAACGGTTATGCCGACCGCGAAGGTGTCCGGGCGCTCTCGCCGGTGATGGACATCAGCACCGCCATGATGGCCGCCAACGCGATACTGGGCGCGTTGTACGCCCGGACGCACACGGGCGAAGGACAGGCCATCGAGGTGGCGCTGTTTGACACCGCGGTGCTGATGACCGGGTACGCCACCTTGCAGCACCTGTTCAGCGGTGCCGAACCGCAGCGGCATGGCAACACGAGCCCCGACACCTGCCCCTCGGGGGTGTTCAGGGCGCAGGACCGCTCGTTCTACATCAACTGCGGCAACAACAAGATCTTCCAGCGCCTGATGGCGCAGGTCGTGGGGCAGCCCGAGGTGGCGGCCGATCCCCGGTTCGCCTCCGGCAAAGGCCGCACGGCTTGCCGGGACGAGCTGTTCGAACGCTTGCAGGCGGCCTTTGAACAGCAGCCCTGGGTGTACTGGCAACAGCGGATGCGCAGTGCGGGCGTGCCCTGCGGCGAGGTCCGGACCGTGGGCGAGGCGATTCGATCGCCCGAGGCGCGTGAGCGCGAACTGGTCACCCGCATTCCCCATCCCGATCAAGGCTGGCTGCCCAACGTGGCCTCGCCGATCCGGTACAGCGGTACGCCTCTGGCCGACCCGCAGGCCGCGCCCCGGGTGGGTCAGCACACGCACGAGGTGCTGGCCGCGTTGCTGGGCCGAAGCGCGGACGACATCGAGGCGCTGGCCGCCGAAGGTGCTTTCGGTCCCCAGCATCCGGTGGCCGCAGCATGAGCCCTCGGAGTTTGCGGGGGCGGGTGGCGATCGTCGGTATCGGCGAGACGGCGTACTACAAGCATGGCCGCTCACCCGATGCCGAATTCAAGCTGGCGGTGAAGGCGATTCTGGCCGCCTGCGAAGACGCGGGTATCCATCCCAGGGACATCGACGGGTTTGCTTCGTTCAGCGACGACCGCAGCGATGCCACCCGGCTGGCGGCGGCCCTGGGGATCAGGCGGCTGCGGTCGGCCACGATGCAGTGGGGCGGTGGCGGTGGGGGCTGCTGTGCCGCCGTGGCCAACGGTGCGGCCGCGATCGAGTCGGGCATGGCCGAATGTGTGGTGGCCTTCCGTTCGCTGGCCCAGGGGCAATACGGTCGGTTCGGTCGCACGACCGGCATCGAGCAGATATCGGGGGAGCGTGCCTACCTGATGCCCTACGGGGTGCTGGCTCCCCCGCAACGTTTTGCCATGCGCATTCGCCGCTTCATGCACGATCATGGCATCGGGCAGTCGGCGCTGCGTGCCATTGCCATGGCGTCCTACCACCATGCGCAGGCCAACCCGCGCGCGGTGATGCACGGCCGCCCGCTGGACACGAAGACCTATGACGAATCCCGCTGGATCGTCGAACCCTTGCATCTGTACGACTGCTGCATGGAAAACGACGGGGCCGCCGCGGTGGTGATGGTGCCGGCTGAGCGGGCGAGGGATGCGCGGCAGACGCCCGCCTATCTGCTCGGCGCCGCATCCGGGTCCGGCTACCGGGCTGGTGCGCACCCCCACAACGCACCGGACTACGCGAGCGCCAGTTTCAAGACCGTCGCGCCCGACCTGTTTGCGATGGCCCAGGTTGCGCCGTCGGAAGTCGGCGTGGTGCAGAGCTACGAGAACTTCACAGGGGGCGTGCTCATGGCCCTGATCGAGCATGGGCTTTTCGGGGCGGAGGAGGCCAACGAGGTGCTGCAACTCGACAACCTGCTGGCCCCTCATGGCCGCTTGCCGCTGAACACCAGTGGCGGCAACCTGGCGGAGTGCTACATGCACGGTTTTGAGCTCGTGCTGGAAGCCGTGCGCCAAGTCCGGGGAACGTCGACGAGCCAGGCCGTGCGCAACCAGGTGGCGCTGGTGATCGGCGGTCCCATGGTGTCACCGGTCAGCAGCCTGCTGCTGGGCCAGGAGAGTGTGTTGTGAATCCGCAAGCTGAAACCCCGTCCCCTTTCTACCTGCCCGAAGGTTTGCCCATTCCGGTCGCGGAGCCGGACGGCCTGTCGGCACCGTTCTGGCAGGGTCTGACCGAAGAACGTCTTTTGGTGCAGCGTTGCACGCATTGCGGTACCTGGCAGCATGGGCCTGAATGGTTGTGTCACCGTTGCCACAGCTTCGACCTGGGCTGGAACGAGGTGCCGCCAAAGGGGCGCATCTACAGCTGGGAGCGGGTGTGGCACCCGGCGCACACCGCGCTTCGTGACCACGGTCCCTATCTGGCGGTGCTGGTGGAGCTGCCCCATGTCGGCCATGTGCGCATGGTGGGCAATCTGCTGGGCGATCCCTTGCAGGAGGTGGTGATCGGCGCGCAGGTCGAGGGGGTTTACGAACACCATCGGCAGGCGTCCCCCGCCTACAGCCTGTTGCACTGGAAAGCGGCCTGACCATGGCGAGCAAGTCGGCCTACGACCTGATCGTGGTGGGCGCGGGGGCGGGTGGCATGGCCACCGCCCTGTGTGCCGCGCACCGGGGGCTGGATGTCCTGTTGTGCGAGGCCTCCGATTTCGCCGGCGGCACGACGGCGTTTTCCGCCGGCACGCTGTGGGTGCCGGGCAACCGGGCGTCCCAGGCGCTGGGGACGGCAGACTCGGTGGCTCGGGCGCGCACCTATCTGGATGCCGTGATCGGGGCGCACGATCCGCGGGGGCTGCGGGCGGCCTTTCTGGAGAGCGCCGCGGACGCGGTGGATTTTCTGGCGCGGCACACACAGGTGCGCTTCGCTGCGGCCGGTTTGCATCCCGACTACCTGATCAGCGAGGGGGCCGCCACCGAAGGGCGGGCCGTGGCGGCGGTGCCTTATGACGGCCGCCTGCTCGGTGATGACTTTCGCCGGGTGCGCCCGCCGTTGCCCGACTTCATGGTGCTGGGCGGCATGATGGTGGGCAAGGCCGATGTGCAGGCCCTCATCGGTCGGTACCGGCACTGGCGGCATTTTCTGCATGTCGCCAAACTCGTGACCCGCCATGCAGTCGACCGCCTGACACATTCCCGGGGCACGCGGCTGGTGATGGGCAATGCGCTGGTGGCACGGTTCCTGGCCAGCCTGCAGGAGGCCGGTGTCCCGGTGCTCTATCGCAGCCGGATGCAGGTGCTGCGTCAGGTCGAGGGGCGCGTGGTGGGCGTGGAGTTGCTGACCGATGAGGGGCCGCTGTCGCTGACGGCCCGTTGCGGGGTGGTGCTGGCCTGTGGGGGGCTTGGACGTGACGAAGCCTGGCGCCGCCAGTTCGGCCCGAGCGAAGCGGGCGTTTCGCCTTCCCTTGTGGCGCCTGCCAACCTGGGAGAAGGGGTGCGCAGCGCCGCATCCCTCGGGGCCCACATCGATGCGCACGAAGGGGGTTACTTCTGGCAGCCGGTTTCGCGGGTGCCGACCGCCGATGGCGGCCATCGCCTCTTTCCGCACCTGTATCTCGACCGCGCCAAACCGGGTCTCATTGCCGTCAACCGGGCCGGGGATCGCTTCACCAACGAGGCGGATTCCTACCACCACTTCGCCGAAGCGCTGTGGCGCCAACCGCCAGGTCCCGGTGCCCCGGCCCACCTTGTGTGCGACGCGCGGTTCGTGCAGCGCTATGGGCTGGGCGTCATTCCGCCGGGCACCCGCCGGCTGAGACGCTACCGCGAGCAGGGGTACCTGCTGTCTGCCGAGACGCTGGACGGGCTGGCCGCGCAGATGGGCATCCCGGCCGCCACGCTGCGCGCGACTGTGGAGCGGTTCAACGCGCTGGCTCGCAACGGCACCGATACCGACTGGGGCAAAGGCAGGTCCGTGCTGAACCGCTTCAACGGCGACGCAGCACATGGCCCCAACCCCTGCCTGGCCCCCATCCAGGACGGACCGTTCTGCGCCCTGGCGATCTGGCAGGCCGATGCCGCCAGCAGCACCGGCCTGTCGTGCGACGCGCATGGGCGGGTGCTGAACGCGGAAGAACAACCCATCGCAGGCCTGTATGCGGTGGGCAACGACATGGCTTCCGTGATGCGTGGCACCTATCCGGGGCCGGGGATCACGCTGGGGCCCGCGATCACCTTCGGCTATCGCGCGGCGACACACGCTGCGGCGAGCCGGCCAACCGCCACCGAAACGGGTGCGGACACAGAAAGAACTCACTCATGAAAGAAACCCGTCAAGCGGCAGGAGGCCCTTTGCAGGGGGTGCGTGTGGTGGAGTTTGCCGGTCTCGGGCCCGCACCTTTTGCCTGCATGCTGCTGTCGGACATGGGCGCCGACGTGGTGACGGTGGACCGTCCGGGCCAGCGGCTGGCCGGCCCGCGCCACATTGCGGGCCGTGGACGCCGCGTGGTGCAGGCCGACCTGAAGGAGGCGATCCAGCGCGAGCAGGTCTTTTCCCTGGTGCAGAGCGCCGACGTGCTGGTGGAGGGCTTTCGTCCGGGCGTGATGGAGCGCCTGGGCCTGGGACCCGAGGTTTTCCAGGACACCCATCCCGGGCTGGTCTATGCGCGCATGACCGGGTGGGGGCAGGACGGCCCCCTGTCGCAGCGTGCCGGGCACGACATCAACTACATCGGACTGAGTGGTGCCCTGCATGCCATCGGTCCCCGGGGCGGCGCGCCCGTCCCGCCGCTCAACCTGGTCGGTGACTATGGTGGTGGCAGCCTGTACCTGGTGGTGGGCGTGCTGGCCGCCTTGCTGGAGCGCCAGCGCTCCGGCGTGGGACAGGTGGTGGATGCGGCCATCACCGACGGTACCCTGTCGCTGATGACGCAGTTCTTCGCCGCCTCGGCCCGGGGGCAGTTTACCGAGGCGAGGGGCAGCAACCTGTTGGACGGCGGGGCGCCCTTTTACGGGGTGTACGAGACTGCGGATGCACGCCATGTGTGCGTGGGGCCGATCGAACCGCCTTTTTTTGCCTTGCTGGTGGAGGGCCTGGGCCTCGACGACGGCTTCAAAGACGCCCAGAACGACCGTGCCCGCTGGCCCGCCATGCGATCCGCGATGGAAGCGGCGTTTCGGCAGCGCACACGCGACGAATGGACCACCAGGTTTGAACACACGGATGCGTGCGTCACGCCGGTGCTGTCGTTGTCCGAGGCACAGGCGCATCCCCACCAGAGGGCCCGGCAGGCGGTGATCGACATTGACGGCGTGCGTCAGCCGGCACCGGCGCCCCGCTTTTCGCGCACGGCCTCCCGGGTGCAGGGGGCCGCACCGACCGAAGCCACCGCCATGGCGGCGGTGCTGGCGGCGTGGGGTGCCAGCGTTTCGGCGGGAGGGCATACCGCATGAGCGCACTGGCCGAAACCGCTGGCCTGGCGCCCGCCCTGCAATGGACCGACGACTGGTTGCTCGGCCATGACGGCATGGACGCCTGCCATCAGGAATGTGCGACGCTGCTGGGGCAACTGCTGGCGGCTGAAGACGCACAGTTGGCCACGGTGTTCGATCGTTTCATCGCCCACCTGACGGCGCATTTCGAGGCCGAGGCCGAGATGATGCGCCGCACCGACTTTCCGCCCCGGCAATGCCATCTGGATGAACACGCGGCCGTCATGAGCTCGGTGCTGGAGGTTCGACAGCGGCTGGCAGACGGCAACCGGCCGCTGGTGCGCGCGCTGGCGCGGGAGCTGGGGGCCTGGTTTCCGGCGCACACCCAGCACCTCGACTCCGCGCTGGCGCATTGGGTGAGCCGGCATCGGCTTGGCGGCAAGCCTGTTGTGCTCAAGCGCCGCGCGGCGCTCGGGTAACCCACCCATCCCTCCTCCCGCGCAACTCGGGTCGCCCTGGCCGCGCGGGAGGCTTTTGCCTGTCCGGGCGTTCCTGCGCACGAATGGGGCAGAGCGCCTACCGCCGCGGGCGTTGGTCTGCGGGGACTTTGGGCTGTGGCAGATCGTTCTTGTTCTGAGTTGTTCTGAGGCAGGCTGCCCTGCGCGCTACCGACAGTGCGCCCACACGGCTTCCCTGTGAGAAAACGTAGCGCCACCCCCTGCAGCGGTGCCTGGTTGGGGGCAGGTGTGTCCGGGTCGCGGTGTGTCGAAACTCAGGGTAAACACTGGTCAACTTTGTTTGATTGTTATAGAGAATAACTAAATACTGATCTGCAAGGCTCTGCCATCCGGGCACGGCCGCAGGATCCCTCAGCAACGTTTCAGGAGATTTCAGTGATTGCCAACATGAAGCGCCAGCTTGGCGTTCTTGCCTTGACGGCCACCGCGTGCGTGAGTGGCTGGGCGCAGGAAGTGACCCTGCGTTTGCACCAGTTCCTGCCGCCGCAAGCCACCATTCCGGCCAAGGCCATCACCCCCTGGATCAAGAAGATCGAAGCCGAATCGAACGGCCGCATCAAGATCCAGATGTTCAGCGCCATGCAGCTGGGGGGAACGCCGCCGCAACTGTTCGACCAGGCACGCGATGGCGTCGCCGACATCACCTGGACGGTGCTGGGCTACACACCGGGGCGGTTCATGAAGACCGAGGTGTTCGAGCTGCCCTTCATCACCGGCCTGTCTTCCGAAGCCTCTTCCAAGGCGCTCTGGGCCTATGTGCAGGCCTACGCACAGGATGAATTCAAGGATGTGCACCTGTTGACCGTGCACACCCACGGGCCCGGGCTGTTCCACACCAAGCAGCCGATCACCGGCCTGGAAAGCCTGCGTGGCATGAAGATCCGGGGCGGAACGCGCATCGTGAACAACATGCTGGTCAAGCTGGGTGCCACGCCCGTGGGCATGCCCGTGCCGGCTGTGACCGAAGCCCTGTCCAAGGGCGTGCTCGATGGCACCACGATCCCCTGGGAAGTGGGGCCGTCCCTGAAGGTGAACGAGCTGGTCAAGAACCACACCACGTTCGCCGGCGGCAATGGCCTGTACGTGACGACCTTTGCGTTGTCGATGAACAAGGCGGCTTACAGCAAGCTGCCGGCCGATCTGAAGAAGGTCATCGACAACAACTCGGGCATGAGCCTGGCGGCCGATTTCGGCAAGGCCATGGACGAGGGCGACAAGGTGGGGCGTGACCTTGCGATCAAGGGCGGCAACAAGATCACCGAACTCGACGTGGCCGAAGTCCAGCGCTGGAAGCGCACCGCTTCGTCGGTCGAGTCCGACTGGATCAACGAAGTCAAGGGCAAGGGCATCGACGGCGCCAAGCTCGCTTCGGAAGCCCGCGCACTCATGGACAAGTACGCCAAATAAGGCGCCTGTCCACCGGGTGACAGAGAGCCGCCTGCGGGCGGCTTTTTGTTGCCTATGGATTACCCTGAGCGCCCCCCTTGCGGGCGAGCGCAAGTCCGTCAGGGTGTTTACAGTGCAGGCTGCCCTGGCAGAGCGTGGGTCCTCTGCCCGGTATTCTTCAAGGAGACAGAGATGACGGTGATGAAACGACGGACCGCCCTGGGTGCGCTGGGCGCCTGGGCCGCTGGTGCACTGCCTGCCGGCGCGATGGCCCAGGCTGGCACCACCTTGCGGTTGCACCAGATGCTGCCCCCGCAGGCGACCATTCCTGCGCGGGCCATCGTGCCCTGGGCCCAGAAAGTGGAGGCCGAGTCCGGCGGCCGGCTCAAGATCCAGCTGTTTCATGCGATGCAGCTGGGGGGCGCACCGCCGCAACTGTTCGATCAGGCCAAGGACGGGGTGGTCGACCTGACCTGGACGGTGCTGGGCTACACGCCGGGCCGCTTTCCGAAGACCGAGGTGTTTGAGCTGCCGTTCATGAGCGGTTCGGCCGAGCAGTCGTCCAAGGCCCTGCAGATGTATGTGGAGAAGTTTGCGCCCGACGAATTCAAGGACGTCAAGCTGATCTGTGTGCACACCCACGGTCCGGGGCTGTTCCACACCAAGCAGCCGGTGACCGGTCTGGAGAGCCTGCGCGGCATGAAGATTCGGGGTGGCTCGCGCATCATCAACAACATGCTGACCAAGCTGGGCGCGACGCCGGTGGGCATGCCGGTGCCTGCGGTGACCGAAGCGCTGTCCAAGGGCGTGATCGACGGAACGACGATTCCTTGGGAGGTCACACCGTCGCTGAAGGTCACCGAACTGGTGAAGAACCACACCACCTTCGCGGGCAAGGAAGGGCTGTACACGCAGACCTTTGCCTTCTCGATGAACCGCGCTGCTTACGAGCGCCTGCCTGCCGACCTGAAAAAGGTCATCGACGCCCATTCGGGTGTCGCTGCCGCAGCGCTGTTCGGCAAGGCGATGGACGACGGGGACCGCGTCGGGCGCGAACTGGCGGTCAAGGCCGGTAACCAGATCGTGGCGCTGGATGTGGCCGAGACCCAGCGCTGGCGTCGCACCGCTGCCACGGTGGAGACCGACTGGATCAACGAAGTCCGTGGCAAGGGGCTGGACGGCGCCAAGCTCGTGGCCGAGGCGCGGGCACTCATCGCCCAGCAGTCGGGTTGATCTGTCGCGTCGGTGACATGAGATGGGTGGGGTCTCGCCGCCCACGTTCGCTGCCCGGCAGCCACGCTGGCCCGGGCGCCGGGCCTGATGCAGCGCATCGGAGGCGTTGTTTTATGCTCAATTGTTATAGCTGAAAGTGTCGGCGGGCACTGGGCAGTCGGGGGCTGGGCGGGCACAGTCTGCCCGTTTTTCCATTGGAGTTCCAGAACATGCCTTCCATGAACCGTCGCCACGCCCTGCTGACGCTGGGCGCTACCGCCGCTTCCGTGGCATCGGGTACCGTCGCTGCCCAGCAGACGGTCACGCTGCGCCTGCACCAGTTCCTGCCGCCGCAGGCGCCGATTCCTTCGCGTGCCCTCGTGCCCTGGGCGCGCAAGGTGGAAGCCGAGTCGGGTGGCCGTCTCAAGATCCAGCTTTTCCACGCCATGCAGATGGGCGGCACGCCGCCGCAGCTGTTCGACCAGGCCAAGGACGGTGTGGTGGATCTGGCGTGGACCGTGCTCGGCTACACCCCGGGCCGTTTCAACAAGGCCGAAGTGTTCGAGTTGCCCTTCATGTGCGGGGGTGCGGAGTCGTCTTCCCGGGCCTTCCACGCCTACATCGAAAAGAACGCTGCCGACGAGTTCCGCAGCGTCAAGATGCTGGCCGCGCACACGCACGGCCCCGGCCTGTTCCACACCAAGCAGCCGATTGCCGGTCTGGAAAGCCTGCGCGGCATGAAGATCCGCGGGGGCTCGCGCATCATCAACAACATGCTGGTCAAACTCGGCGCGACGCCGGTTGGTCTGCCCGTGCCGGCCGTGACCGAAGCCCTGTCCAAGGGGGTGATCGACGGTGCCACCATTCCCTGGGAAGTGGCGCCCTCCATCAAGATCACCGAGCTGGTCAAGAACCACACCAGCTTTGCCGGCAAGGACGGCCTGTTCACGCAGACCTTTGCCTTCGTGATGAACCGCGGTTCCTACGAAAAGCTGCCCGATGATCTGAAGAAGGTCATCGACGCCAACGCCGGCATCGAAGCGGCCGCGCTCTTTGGCAAAGCCATGGACGAGGGCGACAAGATCGGCCTGGAACTGGCCACGAAGGCCGGCAACCGCATCGTGGCGCTTGATGCGGCCGAAACGCAGCGCTGGCGCCGGACCGCTTCGGCGGTGGAATCCGACTGGATCAAGGAAGTCAAGGCCAAGGGCATCGATGGTGCCAAGCTGGTGGCCGAGGCGCGTGCCGCGATCGCCCAGCACGCCTGATCGCACCCCGAACCGATGGCCTGCACCGCGTGCAGGCCATCGTCTGTTCCGCCGGCGTCGCATCGCCAGGGTGCCTGCAATTGGTTATGAACCAAAACTATTGGGGTTTTTGCGGTGGAGGTGAGTATTCTCCATTGGTAAACTCGTTCATGCATATGAAATTCTGACCGGCCCTGTTCCTTAAGCCTGTCAGTGCCCCGTTGAGAGACAATGCAAAGCAGGCAGGCTCACCTGCCACATGACAAAGGACCCGAGGATGATTGGCTGGATATATCGACTTGCGAGCTGGACCGCGATTGCGGGCGGCGTGGTGCTGCTGGTGCTGACCCTGATGGTGGTGGCCAGCGTGGCGGGACGGGCCCTGATCGGGCTGGGCCTCGGGCCCGTGCCGGGCGATTTCGAACTGGTGGAAGTCGGGGTCGGTGTGGCGGTCTTTTTTTTCCTGCCCCTGTGCTATCTGCGCGGTGGGCACGCCACGGTGGATCTACTCTACATGCACATGCCCAAGTGGGCGCAGCGCTCGGTGGTGATCGTCAGCGATCTGCTGATGCTCGCGATCTGGCTGGTGCTGACCTGGAAGCTCTGGGACGGCATGCTGGAGAAGAAAGAATACCTGGAAACCACGTTCATCCTGCAGATGCCGATCTGGTGGGCCTATGCCCTGTGCATGGTTGGCGCCGTGATCGGCTGTCTCTGCTACCTGGCCAAGACGCTGGTGCAGCTGGGCCTGGCCTCCGAGCCCAAGGGCTGGGATTCCGAGAGCCAGGTGGCTCATTGATCCACAACCACAACAAGAAACCTAAGGAATCCGAGACATGAGCACCATCGAGATGGCCCTGTGGTCTTTCCCGATCATGCTGCTGCTGATCTTCATCCGCGTACCGATCGGTCTGTCCATGCTGCTGTGCGGCGTGGGCGGCGCGTGGATGGTCTACGGCAGCATCGACCCGCTGCTGAATCAGTTCAAGCAGGTCACGTTCACCACCTTCGCCAACTACAACCTGTCGGTCATCCCGCTGTTCCTGTTGATGGGGCAGTTTGCCGCACTGGGCGGCTTGTCGCAGGCGCTGTTCAAGGCCGCGGAAGCCTGGATCGGTCACCGCAAAGGTGGCGTGGCCATGGCGGCCGTGGGCGCCTGTGCCGGCTTTGGCGCGATCTGCGGTTCCTCGCTGGCCACGGCGGCCACGATGGGGCAGGTGGCCCTGCCCGAACTCAAGCGCGCCGGCTATGCCGGGGGCATCTCCACCGCCTGCCTGGCGGCCGGGGGGACGCTGGGCATTCTGATTCCGCCGTCGGTGGTGTTGGTGATCTACGCCATCCTGACCGAGCAGAACATCGCCAAGCTGTTCCTGGCCGCCTTCGTGCCCGGCATCCTGGCGGCGATTGGCTACATGATCGTGATTGCCATTTATGCGCGGTGGAAGCCCGAAGAAATGGGGTCGATGAAGCCGCTGCCGATGAAAGAGCGCATCGCCGCCACGGTCCGCACCTGGCCCGTGATCGTCATCTTCCTGGTGGTGGTCGGCGGTATTTACACCGGCATCTTCACGCCGACCGAAGGCGCGGCCATCGGCGCTTTCAGCACCGGCATTGCGGCCTGGGCGGGTGGCGGCCTGAACCGCAAGACCCTGCTCGGGGCGGTGATTGGCACCGCGATCGCTTCCGGGATGATCTACATGATCGTGCTGGGGGCCGGTGTCTACAACACCTTCCTGGCGCTGTCCCAGCTGCCGCAGGAAGCGGCCACCACGGTGGCCGGCTGGGGGCTGAGCCCGTTGCTGGTGCTGGTGGCGATTCTGGTGCTCTACATCATCCTGGGCTGCTTCATGGACTCCCTGTCCATGATCCTGCTGACCATTCCGGTGTTCTACCCGATCATCTCCCACCTCGATTTCGGCCTGCCGCCGGAAGAGCTGGCGATCTGGTTCGGCATCCTGGTGCTCATTGTGGTGGAGGTCGGGCTCATCACGCCACCGGTGGGGATGAACCTGTTCGTGATCAACTCCATGGCCAAGGACGTCCCCATCACCCACACCTACCGGGCCGTCATGCCCTTCGTGGTCAGCGACATGGTGCGCACGGCAATCCTGGTGCTCTTCCCGTCGATCACCTTGTTCGTGCTGCGCCTGTGATGGGCCTGCGCGCATGACAGACAGCAGGCCCGCGAAAGATCGCGGGCCTTTTTCGTGGCCCCGCAACATGGCCAGCAGCCTTTCCACAGGAGACAAAGCATGACTTCCTTCCGTTCCGTTCGTCGCCAACTGCTGGCAGCCGCCCTGGTGCTGCCGGGCGTGCTCGTCGCGCCGGCCACCTGGGCCCAGGCCTTTCCGACCAAACCTCTGCGGGTGGTGGTGCCGTTCGGCGCTGGCGGCGTGGGTGACCTGACGGCGCGCATCGTCGCGGCCGAACTGAGCAAGTCGCTGGGCCAGCCGGTCACCATCGACAACCGGCCGGGCGCCGGTGGCGTGGTGGCTGCCGAGACGGTCGCGCGCGCCGAGCCCGATGGCCACACCCTGTTCCTCATGTCCAACGGCACGGCCGTGACGGCGGGCCTGTTCAAGACCCTGCCGTACGACACGGTGCGCGACTTCACCCCGGTCGCGATCCTGGGCACCTTCGACATCGCGGTCCTGGTGCCGGCCGAGTCGCCTTTCAAGACCCTGGGCGAACTGGTGGGCTATGCCAAGGCGCACCCGGACAAACTGAATCTCGGCAGCATCAACATCGGCAGCACCCAGCACCTGGCGGCCGAGCTGTTCAAGTCCAGCGCCGACATGAACGTGCAGGTGGTGCCCTTCAACGGCACGCCCGCGCTCATCGGCGCGCTGCGCGGCAAGCAGGTCGACGCCGGGGTCGAAATCCTCGCGCCCGCGCTCACCCACATCAAGTCGGGGGCGTTCCGCGCGCTGGCGGTCACGGGCAAGAAGCGTTCGACCGCGCTGCCCGATGTGCCGACGGCCGAAGAGCAGGGCGTCAAGGGGTTTGTCGCCTCGTCGTGGAACGCCTTTGCCGCACCGGCGAAAACGCCACGTGCCGTGATCGAGCGCCTCAACAAGGACATCAACGCCGCGCTGGCCAATCCCGAGGTGCAGCAGAAGCTGCGCAACCTCAATATCGACCCGGCCGGCGGCACGCCGGAGCAGGCCGCCGAACTGCTGGCCGCCGACATCCGTCGCTGGGGTGCGGTCATCGAGCGCTCGGGCATTCCGAAGCAGTGACACCCGACTGACCACCTACCACCGGCCAGGCGCCATCCCGCGTCCGGCCGGTGCACAGCACTTTGGGGAGTTTGACCATGGACAGTCTGCGCCTGGGCCTGATCGGCTATGGCGAGGTCGGGCGCGTGTTCTCGGCCGGCCTGCGCGACGCGGTGGCCTGGACCGGGGCCTGGGACCTCAAGTTCGCCGAGCCCGCGTCGTCCGGTGAAGCGCTGGTGCACGCTGCGTCGGCCGGCGTGCACGCTTGTGGCGGTGTGGCCGAGTTGTGCGCGCAGGCGGATCTGCTGATTTCGGCCGTCACGGCGTCGAGCACGCTGGCCGTCGCGCAGGCGGTGGCGCCGCACATCCGTCCCGGCTGCCACTTCCTGGACCTGAACTCTGCATCGCCGGGCACCAAGCAACAGGCGGCCGCCCTCATCGATGCGGCGGGTGGGCGCTATGTGGAGGCCGGGGTCATGACCTCGGTACCGCCTTATGGCATCCGCGTGCCCATGTTGCTGGGTGGGGCGCACGCACCGGGCTTGCAACCGGTGCTGGCCCGGTTGGGCATGGATGCACAGGTGGCCAGCGAGCGCCTGGGCGTGGCGTCGGCCACCAAGATGTGCCGCAGCGTGATGATCAAAGGCCTGGAGGCGCTGGTCATCGAGAGCTACACCGCCGCCCGCCAGTACGGGGTCGAAGACGCCATGATCGCCACGCTGCAGGAGACCTTTCCCGGCATCGACTGGACGAAGCAGGGCGCCTACTTCTTCAGTCGGGTGGCGCAGCACGGCCGTCGGCGTGCCGAGGAGATGCGCGAAGCGGCCAACACCGTGCGCGAAGCGGGCTTCGAGCCGTTCATGGCATCGGCCATTGCGGACAAACACGACTGGATGGCCGGACAAGCCCAGGCCGGGCACTTCGCCGACCTGGGCCCGAACCCGCCCTGGCAGGCCTACGCCGATGCCCTGCTGGCGGCGCGCCCGGCAGGGTCGGCCGACTGAGGGGCTGACCGATCATGCTCGATATCCTGGCCATCACCGGCCCGATCTACCTGTGCATCCTGGCGGGCTACGCGACCACCCGTGCCGGCCTGTTTGCGCCTGCCGACATGCGGGTGTTCGGCAAGTTCGTGATCAACCTGGCGCTGCCGGCGCTGCTGTTCAATGCGCTGTCCCAGCGCACCGTGGCCGAAATCTTCAACGGCCCCTACCTGCTGGCCTACACGCTGGCCAACCTGGCGGTGCTGACCATCGGGTTCGTCTGGATGCGTTTCGGGCAGCGCAGCAGCATGAGCCTCGCCGGCACGGTGGCCATGGGCATGACATGCCCGAACAGCGGTTTCGTCGGCTACCCGGTGGCGCTGCTGACCCTCGGCGCCTCCACGGCGGGCGTGAGCCTGGCGCTGAACATGGTGGTCGAAAACCTGCTGATCATTCCCTTGCTGCTGGCGCTGACGGATCTGGATGGTGATGGCCAGGGCGACTGGCGCCGTTCGGTGGCGCAGGCGCTCAAGGGGGTGCTGCGCAATCCGATGATCATCGCCATCGTGGCGGGCACACTCGTTTCGCTCGCAGGGTTGGCACTGCCTTCGGCGCTGTCGCGCACCGTCACCCTGTTCGCCCAGGCCAGTGGCGCGCTGTCGCTGTTCGTCATCGGCGGCAGCCTGGTGGGGCTCAAGGCGCCATCCGGCACGGGCGGTCAGATCGTCGGGATTGCCCTGGGCAAGCTGGTGCTGCACCCGCTGCTGATGCTGGGCCTGCTGTGGTGGGTGGTGCCGGTGGCGGACCCCGCGCTGCGCCAGGCCTTGGTGCTGACCTGCGCGCTGCCGATGTTTGGCATCTACGCCATCCTGGCGCAGCGCCACGGCCACGCCGGGCTGGCTTCGGCGGCGCTGCTGGTCACGACGCTGGCCGCCTTCTTCTCGCTCAGTGGATTGTTGTGGCTGCTGCAGCACGGCAGCGGCTGGCTGGGCTGAGCCGGTTCTAGGCGGCCTGGCCCAGGCGGGCCAGGGCTTCATGGATCAGGCGCTGTGCCGCTTCCTGCGTCAGCGTGGCCGGCCGTTGTGAACTGGTGGCCAGGCTCAGGCGGGTGCGCAGCGGCGGATCGATGCGGCGCAGCCGGTAGGCCGAAGGCCGGATCGAACTGGCCACGGCGTTGGCCGACAGCAGCGCTGCGCCCATGCCCTCGGCCACCAGATCCAGTATGGCCGAGACGCCGTCGATTTCCAGGCTCACCTGAGGGCGGCAGCCGATGGCCGCCATCTCGGTTTCGACGTGCATGCGCAGCGCGTTCGGTCGGCTGGGAATCACCAGCGGCAGGCGGGCCACCTCGGCCAGCGGCAGCGGCGGCGGCGGCGGGTCCTCGGCCAGGCCGGGCGGGCGCGGCTGCACCAGCCAGATTTCCTCGTCCAGCAACGGCGCAATCTCGATTTCGGGCACGGGCTGGGCGTTGTAGAGAACGGCCAGATCCAGCCGCCCGGTGATCAGCCATTCCTGCATGGTGGCCGACAGGCCTTCGGTGATGGACAGGCTGGCTTCGGGCAGCTGTTCGCGGAACAGGCGGGTCAGCGGCACGGTGAGCACCCGCGCCAGGCTCGGGGGCAGGCCGATGGCCACATGGCCTGCGAGTGCACCGCGCACGCGGCCGAGTTCTTCCTTGGCGCGTTCGACCTGGTGCAGGATGCCGCGTCCGTGGGCCAGCAGCAGCTTGCCGGCGTCGGTGGGGGTGGCGCCGCGGCCGTTGCGCAGCAGCAGGTTCTGCCGCAGCTCCACTTCCAGCAGCCGGATCTGGCGCGACAAAGCGGGCTGGGCCACGTTCAGGGCCACCGCCGCCCGGGTGAAGCTGCCCAACTCGGCCACGCGGACGAAGTATTCGAGTTGTTTCAGGTCCATGACCACCGCCTCAGGCTGCTCGCGAATAACTGCATCATAGATATAAATATCTGTTCTAGCTGATAGCGGGTGAACACGGTTGGTTCCTTGGGTCGTGCCGGCCACAATCCGAGGCTTCAAGAGGAGCCACCATGAGTCAGTCACAACCCCTGATCATCGATTGCCACGGCCACTACACGACGGCCCCCAAGGCGCTGGAAAACTGGCGCAACCAGCAGATTGCCGGGATCAAGGACCCGGCCGCCATGCCCAAGGTCAGCGACCTGAAGATCAGCGACGACGAACTGCGCGAGTCCATCGAGGCCAACCAGTTGCGGCTCATGAAGGAGCGCGGCTCCGACATCACCCTGTTCTCGCCGCGCGCCAGCTTCATGGCCCACCACATCGGCGATTTCAACGTGTCCAGCACCTGGGCCGCCATCTGCAACGAGCTGTGCTACCGCGTGAGCCAGCTGTTCCCCGACAATTTCGTGCCGGTGGCCATGCTGCCGCAGAGCCCGGGCGTCGACCCCGCCACCTGCATTCCCGAGATGGAGAAATGCATCAAGGAATACGGCAACGTCGGCATCAACCTCAACCCCGATCCTTCGGGCGGCCACTGGACCAGCCCGCCGCTGACCGACCGCCACTGGTACCCCATCTATGAAAAGATGGTCGAGTACGACGTGCCGGCCATGATCCACGTGAGCACCAGCTGCAATGCGTGCTTTCACACCACAGGCGCGCACTACATCAACGCCGACACCACGGCCATCATGCAGCTCATCCAGGGCGACCTGTTCAAGGACTTCCCGACGCTGCGCTTCATCATCCCCCACGGCGGTGGCGCCGCGCCCTACCACTGGGGCCGTTACCGCGGTCTGGCGCAGGAGATGAAGAAGCCGTTGTTGAGTGAACACCTGCTCAAGAACATCTTCTTCGACACCTGCGTGTACCACCAGCCGGGCATCGACCTGCTGACCAAGGTGATCCCGGTCGACAACATCCTTTTCGCCTCCGAAATGATCGGCGCCGTGCGTGGCATCGACCCGGAGACCGGCAGCTACTACGACGACACCAAGCGCTACGTGCAGGCCACCGGCAATCTGAGTGACGCCCAGCGCTACCAGGTGTACGAAGGCAACGTGCGCCGCGTGTTCCCGCGCCTGGACGCCCGCCTGAAATCCCAAGGCAGGTAATTTGTAGGCACACCCACAAGGCATGCGGTGCGCGTGCGTTTTGCGTAGGTCAAGGAGGAGTCCGCGAAGCGGGCGGGGGACACGAAGCAAAACGCACGCGCACCGCAGGCCGCTCAGTCAAGGAGATACAAACATGTACGAACTCGGTGTCGTTTACCGCCACATCCAGCGCGCCGACCGCGCGACCGCCGACGCGCTGGCCGCGCTCGGTTCTGCCACGGTGCATGAAGCCATGGGCCGCGTTGGCCTGATGAAGCCCTACATGCGGCCGATCCAGACCGGTGTGCAGGTGTCGGGCACCGCCGTCACGGTGCTGCTGCAACCGGGCGACAACTGGATGATGCACGTGGCGGCCGAGCAGATCCAGTCGGGAGACATCGTCGTCGCCACGGTCACGGCCGAATGCAGCGATGGCTATTTCGGCGACTTGCTGGCCACCAGTTTCCAGGCGCGTGGTGCGCGGGCGCTGATCATCGAAGCCGGTGTGCGCGACGTGAAGACGCTCAAGGAGATGAACTTTCCGGTCTGGAGCCGCTACATCTCGTCCAAGGGCACGATCAAGGCGACGCTGGGCTCGGTGAACATTCCCATCGTCTGCGCTGGCGCCTATGTGACGCCGGGGGACGTGATCGTGGCCGACGACGACGGCGTGGTCTGCGTGCCCGCCGCCCGGGCGGTCGAGACGCTCGCTGCGGCCCAGAAGCGCGAGAGCTTCGAAGGCGAGAAGCGCGAGAAGCTGGCTTCGGGCGTGCTGGGCCTGGACATGTACAAGATGCGCGAGCCGCTGGCTGCGGCTGGCCTGCGCTACATCGACTGATTTTTCTCCGGCTGGTTCCGGCGGCGACGGCGTGATGCGGCGGGGCTCATCAGTCCTTCGGCCAGCAAATCGCCCCGCCGCACCCCACCATCGCCGCCTCTCTGGTGTCAGAAGCATTCAAGGAACACGCATGAGCAAACCGACTTCCGGTGACTTCACCAAAACCGCCGGCTGGCTCGACTGGTACACCGGTCCGACCAAGCCCTCGTTCAAGCTGCCCGCAGGCGCCGTCGACGCGCACTGCCACGTGTTCGGCCCGGGGGCCGAATTCCCCTACGCCCCCGAGCGCAAGTACACGCCCTGTGACGCCAGCAAGCACGAGCTGTACGCGCTGCGCGACCACCTGGGTTTTGCGCGCAACGTGGTGGTGCAGGCCACCTGCCACGGTGCCGACAACCGCGCGATGGTCGACGCGTGCCTCTCCAGCGGCGGCAAGGCGCGTGGCGTGGCCACCGTCAAGCGCTCGGTGACCGACGAAGAGCTGCAGGCCCTGCATGCCGCCGGCGTGCGCGGCGTGCGCTTCAACTTCGTCAAGCGCCTGGTCGACTTCACGCCCAAGGACGAGCTGATGGAGATCGCCGGTCGCATCGCCAAGCTCGGCTGGCACGTGGTGATCTACTTCGAGGCGGTGGATCTGCCCGAGCTGTGGGACTTCTTCACCAGCCTGCCGACCACGGTGGTGGTCGACCACATGGGACGCCCCGACGTGAGCAAGCCCATCGACGGGCCGGAGTTTCAGCTGTTCCTGAAGTTCATGCGCGAGCATCCGAACGTCTGGAGCAAGGTCAGCTGCCCGGAACGC
Source organism: Hydrogenophaga electricum (assembly GCF_030160815.1). NCBI lineage: Bacteria > Pseudomonadati > Pseudomonadota > Betaproteobacteria > Burkholderiales > Comamonadaceae > Hydrogenophaga > Hydrogenophaga electricum. Next base: position 117,754 of record NZ_BSPB01000006.1, read on the forward strand.
CTGTCCGTCACCGGTCCCAAGGCCCTCAACGGCGAGCAGGCCGCCTACCAGGACGTGGTGCCGTTCGCGCGCAAGGTGGTCGAAGAATTTCCGGATCGCGTGCTCTGGGGCACCGACTGGCCGCACCCGAACCTCAAGGACCACATGCCCGACGACGGCCTGCTGGTGGACTTCATCCCGCAGATCGCACCGACGGCCGAACTGCAGCACAAGCTGCTGGTGGACAACCCGATGCGTCTCTACTGGCCTGAAGAGTCCGCGTAAGTTTCGTCATGCCCGCGAAAGCGGGCATCCATTCGTCCCCGTCTGGATTCCCGCTTTCGTGGGAATGACCGTCACCGTAAAGGAAACCCATGGCACTCGACAAACCCTACCAGGACGTGCCCGGCACCATCATCTTTGATGCCGAGCAGAGCCGCAAAGGCTACTGGCTCAACCAGTTCTGCATGAGCCTGATGAAGGCCGAGAACCGCGAGAAGTTCAAGGCCGATGAGCGCGCCTACCTAGACCAGTGGCCGATGACCGAAGAACAGAAGCAGGCCGTGCTGGCGCGCGACCTCAACTGGTGCATGCGCACCGGCGGCAACATCTACTTCCTGGCCAAGATCGGTGCCACCGACGGCAAGAGCTTTCAGCAGATGGCGGGCTCCATGACCGGCATGACCGAGCAGGAATACCGCGACATGATGATCAACGGCGGCCGCAGCGCCGAGGGCAACCGCCACATCGGCGAGGACGGTGACGCGCAGGCGCACCGCCAGCCGCAGGGCGCTGCCGGAAAGAAGGCTTGACCATGGCAAAAATCACCGCATCCGTCTTCACCTCCCACGTGCCCGCCATCGGCGCGGCCATGGACCTGGGCAAGACCCAGGAAGACTACTGGAAGCCGCTGTTCGCGGGGTACGAGTACTCCAAGCAGTGGATGAAGGACAACAAGCCCGACGTCGTCTTCCTCGTCTACAACGACCACGCCACGGCCTTCAGCCTGGAGATGATCCCGACCTTCGCCATCGGCACGGCGGCCGAGTTCACGCCGGCCGACGAAGGCTGGGGACCGCGCCCGGTGCCCAAGGTCATCGGGCACCCCGACCTGGCCTCGCACATCGCGCAGAGCGTGATCCAGCAGGACTTCGACCTCACCATCGTCAACAAGATGGACGTGGACCACGGCCTGACCGTGCCGTTGTCGCTGATGTGCGGCGAGCTGGACCCGAAGAAGGACGCCTGGCCCTGCCCGGTGATCCCGTTCGCGGTCAACGTGGTGCAGTACCCGGTGCCCTCGGGCAAGCGCTGCTTCATGCTCGGCCAGGCGATCCGCAAGGCGGTCGAGAGCTTCGACGAAGACCTGAACGTGCACATCTGGGGCACCGGTGGCATGAGCCACCAGCTGCAGGGCGCGCGCGCTGGCCTGATCAATCGCGAGTGGGACAACCACTGGCTGGACCTGATGATCAACGATCCGGTGGCCTGCGCCAACGTGCCGCACATCGACTACGTGCGCGAAGCCGGCAGCGAAGGCATCGAACTCGTGATGTGGCTGATCGCGCGCGGCGCCATGTCTGATGTGGTCGACGGCAAGGTTGTCGGCCCGCTGCCCACGGTCAAGCACCGCTTCTACCATGTGCCCGCGTCCAACACGGCTGTGGGCCACGCCATTCTTGAGAACACGTAACCCGAGGAACACACCATGACCATCAAAGTCGCACTCGCCGGCGCCGGCGCCTTCGGCATCAAGCACCTGGACGGCATCAAGAACATTCCCGACGTCGATGTGATCTCGGTCATCGGCCGTGACCTGGCCAAGACGCAGGAAGTGGCCGACAAGTACGGCATCCAGCACGTCACCACCGAGCTGGCCGACAGCCTGGCCATCCAGGCGCTGGACGCGGTCATCCTGTGCACGCCCACGCAGATGCACGCCGCCCAGACCAAGGCCTGCCTGCAGGCCGGCAAGCATGTGCAGGTGGAGATTCCCCTGTGCGACGTGCTCAAGGAAGGCGAGGAAGTGCTGGCCCTGCAGAAGCAGGTCGGCAAGGTGGCGATGGTGGGCCATACCCGCCGCTTCAACCCCAGCCACCAGTTCGTGCACAAGAAGATCACGGCCGGTGAGTTCAATATCCAGCAGATGGATGTGCAGACCTACTTCTTCCGTCGCACCAACATGAACGCGCTGGGCCAGCCCCGCAGCTGGACCGACCACCTGCTGTGGCACCACGCTGCCCACACCGTGGACCTGTTCGCCTACCAGGCTGGCAGCCCGATCGTGAAGGCCAATGCCGTGCAGGGCCCGATCCACAAGGACCTGGGCATCGCCATGGACATGAGCATCCAGCTGCAGGCCGCCAACGGCGCCATCTGCACGCTGAGCCTGTCCTTCAACAACGACGGCCCGCTCGGCACCTTCTTCCGCTACATCGGTGACACCGCGACCTACATCGCGCGTTACGACGACCTGTTCAACGGCAAGGAAGAACAGATCGACGTGAGCAAGGTCGACGTGTCGATGAACGGCATCGAACTGCAGGACCGCGAGTTCTTTGCCGCCATCCGCGAAGGCCGCGAGCCCAACAGCAGCGTGGCCCAGGTGCTGCCCTGCTACCAGGTGCTGCACCAGCTGGAGCAGCAGCTCGGCGGCTGAGCCCGTCTGCGCAATCCGGGCCCCGGCCCTTCGATCCGCCTTTGGCATCGACGGCTCCATCCTTTGCGGCTGGAGCCGTTTTCATTCAGGAGTGTTCCCATGCAACAACGCCAACTCGGCCCCTTCAGCGTCAGCGCCATCGGCCTGGGCTGCATGAACATCTGCCACGCCTACGGTGCGCCCGTTTCCGAACAGCAGGCCGAGCGCGTGCTGCTGGCCGCGCTGGACGCGGGCGTGACGCACTTCGACACCGCCGCGCTCTACGGCTTTGGCACCAGCGAGACGCTGGTGGGCAAGGTCCTGTCGAAGCACCGCGCGAAGTTCACGCTGGCCAGCAAGTGCGGCATGACCGGTGTGCCCAACGAGCAGGGCGTGAAGGTGCGCGTGATCGACGGCCGCCCCGACACGATCAAGGCCACTTGCGAGGCCGCCCTGCGCCGCCTGCAGACCGACGTGATCGACCTCTACTACCTGCACCGCTGGGACAAGCAGGTGCCCATCGAAGACAGCGTGGGCGCGCTGGCCGAGCTGGTGCGCGCCGGCAAGATCCGCAGCATCGGCCTGAGCGAGGTGTCGGCCGGCACGCTGCGCAAGGCCCATGCGGTGCATCCCATCGCGGCGGTGCAGACGGAGTATTCGCTCTGGACGCGCAACCCCGAGATCGCGGTGCTGCAGGCCTGCCGCGAACTGGGGACGAGCTTTGTGGCGTTCAGTCCGGTGGCGCGCGGCTTCCTGTGCGGCCCGATGGACGTGACGGCCTTCGACGCCAAGGACATCCGCCGCGCCATGCCGCGCTTCTCGCCCGAAAACTACGCCCGCAATGCCGAGCTGCTGCCGCCTTACCTGGCCATCGCGCACGAAGTGGGCTGCTCGCCGGCGCAACTGGCGATCGCCTGGCTGCTGCACCAGGGCGAGCACATCCTGCCGATTCCCGGTACCACCAGCGTGGCGCATCTGCTCGACGACCTGGGGGCGGCCGATGTGCAACTGTCGGCCGACGTGCTGGCGCGGCTGGACGCGCTGATCCACACCCGCACGGTGCACGGCAACCGCTACACCGCGCAGGCCAATACCGAGGTCGATACCGAGGTGTTCTGAGGACCGGCGCTCACCCGCGCCGACGCAGCCAGTCCAGCACGCTGGCGGCGTCGCCGGTGAACACGATGCGCCCGGCCTGCTGCTGGCGCTGGAAGCGGTACATCGGGTCGTAGTATTCCTGCAGCAGCGCCGCGATCCAGGCGCGGTGCGCCTGCACATCGCCGGCCTGGTGCTGCACCAGGGCATCCTGCAGGCAGGAGCGGATGCGCCGATGCCGTTCGCCGCCCAGCCTTTTGGCGGTCTTGTCCAGGCTTTGCAGCAGGTGGACCGACAGCAAGGCCAACGCCTGTTCGGGTCCGTGCAGCATCGCCAGCGCGGCTTGCTGGCCGACCACGTACTCGCGCAGGATGCGGTCGACGCGGGCTTCGAACGGGGCTTCCAGCCACACCAGCGTGGCGGCGGCGAGCCGGTCGCGCAGCGTGGGCGGCACCGCGCAGCGCCCGATGTGGCGGCCTTCGTCTTCCCACACAAAGTGTTCCATGCCGGCGGCGCGCTTGCGCAGCAGGTCGATGGCCAGGCGGTTCTCGAAATCGATCTGCGTGGGCTGGCCTTGCGGGTGCGCGCCGAAGCTGGAGCCGCGGTGGTGTGCATGGCCTTCCAGGTCGATGCCGTGCGCCAGCTGGTTCAGCAGGTCGGTCTTGCCGGTGCCAGTCATGCCGCCCAGCACCGTCAGGCCGCACCCGGTCGCGGCCGCTTCCAGGGTCTGGATCAGTGTCTGGCGCAGCGCCTTGTAGCCGCCGGTGATCAACGGGTAGCGCACACCGGCATCGGCCAGCCACTGCTGGGCGATGTGCGAGCGCAGACCGCCGCGAAAACAGTACAGGAAACCGTCGGGGTGGGCCTGGGCGAAAGCGGCCCAGGCGGCAATGCGCTCGGCCTTCACCGGGCCGGCCACCAGCCGGTGGCCGAGCGCGATGGCGGCTTGCTGGCCGTGCTGGCGGAAACACAAGCCGACCGCATGGCGCTCGGCGTCGTTCATCAACGGCAGGTTGACCGCGCCGGGAAACGCGCCTTGGGCAAATTCCACCGGGGCACGCACATCGGCCAGCGGCAGGCCTTGCAGGAACAGTCGGTGGCAGTCGGCGGTTTCGAGCGCGGTGCCCGGGCCCATCAGCGCACCTGGACGCAGTGGGTCTGTCGCTCGGTCAGGTGACCGATGGGCGCCAGTTCAAGGCCGGCGGCGCGCGCGGTGGCCAGGAACTCGGCTTCACCGTCCGGGCTGACGGCCACCAGCAGGCCGCCGCTGGTCTGCGGGTCGCACAGCAACTGCTTTTGCCGTGGGGTGATCGGCGCGACCTTGTGGCCGTAGCTGTCGAAGTTGCGCTGCGTGCCGCCGGGCACGGTGCCCAGCGCGAGGTAGTGGTCGATGCCGGGCAGGCGCGGCACGGCGGCGTCGTCGAGCACGGCGGTGAGACCGCTGCCCTCGGCCATCTCGACCAGGTGGCCGAGCAGGCCAAACCCGGTCACGTCGGTCATGGCCTGCACGCCGGCCAGGCGCCCGAAGGTGCGGCCGGGGCGGTTGAGGGTGCACATCCAGTCGCGGGCGACGCCCACGTCCTCGGGGCGCAGCTTGCTCTGCTTTTCGGCGGTGGTCAGGATGCCGATGCCCAGTGGTTTGGTGAGGTAGAGCCGGCTGCCGGCGCGGGCGGTGTCGTTGCGCTTGATGTGGCGTTTGTCGACCACGCCGGTGACGGCCAGGCCGAAGATCGGTTCGGGGGCGTCGATGGAGTGCCCTCCCGCGAGGGGAATGCCCGCGTCGTCGCAGACGGCACGGCCGCCGCGCACCACTTCGCGCGCCACCTCGGGCGGCAGCACGTTGATCGGCCAGCCGAGGATGGCGATCGCCACCAGCGGGTCGGCGCCCATGGCGTAGATGTCGCTGATGGCGTTGGTGGCCGCGATGCGCCCGAAGTCGAACGGATCGTCGACGATGGGCATGAAGAAATCGGTGGTGGAGACCACGCCCCGCTCGTCGTCCAGCGCGTAGACGGCGGCATCGTCGCGCGAGGCGTTGCCCACCCACAGGCGCGGGTCCAGGTGCTGCGCACCGCTGCCGGCGAGGATGACGTCGAGCACCTGGGGGCTGATCTTGCAGCCGCAGCCGGCCCCGTGGCTGTACTGGGTGAGGCGGATGGCGGCGGGGGCGTTGCTCATGGTCGGCGGGGGCTGCGGTGGCGAAGCCGTCACTGTAGCAACACCGCCGGCGAGCGGGTGGCCGGGCCGCCGCAGGCCCTGGCCCCACCGCAGGTGCTTCAGCGTGCCTGAAGGAAGTCGCCCACTTCCAGCAGCACCAGCTCGTTGTCGTCGGCCTGGTTGGGCGAGCGGCTGCTGGAGAACGGCAGGTTGTTGTCGTTGCCAACGACGATGTGCGTCGCATCGACGCGGTCGACGTTCTCGATGGTGAAGAAGGGGAAGGTGAACACGCCGTTGGTCAGCGGCTTCTTCGAGAGTTTGTTCGGATCGGCGATGTTCATCAGATCGATGTAGCCGATCTTGCGCACCGGCCCGTTCACGTTGGCCTCGCTGAGTTCGATCTTGTAGATGCGCTTGAACTTCGCCAGGTCGTGGAAGCAGTCGGGGCGCTTCTGGCCTTCGGGGCAGGCCAGGTCGGCCGTGCCTTCGCCGTTGTCGCGCTCGATGACCAGGCCCTCGGTCGGGCTGATCATGTTGAAGTCGCCGATGGCGAGGTGGTTGGCTTCCAGCACGTATTTCCAGTGCCGGCCGGTCCACTGCTCGGTCTTCACGTCGAACTCCAGCACGCGCAGGTACTGCTTGCCGTCCTGGGTTTCGAAACCTTTGGCGGCATCATCGTAGAGCGCGCCTTCGAGCATGGCGTAGAGCTTGCTGCCATCGGGCGAAGCCGCCATGCCTTCGTAGCCCTTGGAGCGGCGCACCTGGAACTTCACCTCACCGCCCGGGGCGCCGGGCGTGGTCACGGCCGGGTGGTCGGGCGAGCGCACCGCCTTGCCGTCGACCTGGGTTTCGAACACGGCCAGCACCTTGCCCTGGAGGTCGGCCTTGATCAGGAAGGGCCCGAACTCTTCGCCGATCCACAGGGCGCCGCCGGCAAACTGGAAGCTCTCCAGGTCCAGGTCGGCGCCGGTCAGGTAGCGCTGTTTGGTGCCTTCGTGGACGATGCGGAACGGCAGCTTCTTGTCGGGGTCGTGCAGGAACACGGTTTCCAGCCGCTTGAACTGGCCGCTCTGGAAGTCGACCTTGTAGCGGTTGAGGAAGAGCATGAAGTCGGGCGAATTGGCTTTGGAGCCGGCGCCGTTGTCGGTCAGCAGCCAGAAGCTGCCGTCGGGCATGCGCTTGATGCCCGAGTGGCCCTGCACCGGCTGACCCTGGAACGGCAGCGAGACGCCGGTGGGGCGACCGGCCGACTTGCCTTCCACCGAACCGACCGCGTCAACGCGCTGGCCGGTGGTGAACTTGCCGCTGACCTTCAGGTCGGCCGGGGCGTCTTTGGGCGCAGGAATGAAGGTCTTGGCCGGCAGGATGGCGTGGCCTGCCAGGGTGGCGGGATAGGCGGTCTGGGCGTGGGCGCCGTGGAAGGCGATCAGCAGCAGGGCAGGCAGGAGCCGGAAGGTGGGGCGCATGGTGGTGGTGTCGAAAGTGGATCGGATGTGGGCGGGGGAAAACCGCACAGGCGCGCAGCATGGCGGCGTGCCGTGACACCGCCACGACAGCCGGATGAAAGCGGCGTGACGGCACACCTGAAACAAAGCGAAAAAAACCGCGACGGTTTCGACACCCCGGCAGCGGCCGGCGCCGGCACCATGAAGGCCATGTTCAACACCTTCCCCGAAGGAGCACCGTCATGAGAACCTGGATCAGACGCAGCCTTACCGGCCTGGCCGCCGCAACCGTCGTGCTCGGCGGACTGACCGCCTGTGGCGCGCGTGGCGAACACAGCCGAGGCTGGAGCGACGAGCGGATCACCGAGGTGCGTGGCAAGGTGGTCGACAGGATCAGCGGCAAGCTCGATCTCAACGCCGAGCAGAAAACCAAGCTCGCTGCGCTGGCCGACGAGGTGATCGCTTCGCGCAAGCTGATGCGGGGCGATTCGGCCAACCCGCGTGGCGACCTGCAGGCCCTGATCGCGGGCGACCGCTTCGACCGCAGCCGGGCCCAGCAACTGCTCGACCAGAAGCTGCAGGCCGCGCAGGCCAACGGCCCGAAGGTGCTTGCCGCCTTCGGCGACTTCTACGACAGCCTCAACCCCGAGCAGCAGAAACAGGTGCGCGAGCGCCTGGAGAAGCGCGGCCACCGCTGGTGGGGCCGTGGCTGACGCCCTCCACGCGATCGCCCGGCAGGCCCGCCCGCACACGGCGGCCCTGCTGGCCGATGCCGACGACCCGCACGCCGAGCTGCTGACCCTGTTCTGGGGGCCGCAGTTCGACCGCGAATACGCCCTGGCGCTCTGGGCCCGCCTGTCGCAGCGCCAGCCGCTGGCGGCGGCGCCGCTGTTGCCCGCGCTGCTGTCCGTGGGCGACCGCTTCGACGCCCTCGCGCGGGGTGACAAAGCCCGGCTTCGCCGCTTGATTGCACGCCACCGCGCCCTGTCAGAATGAGCCGATGAACCGCATCCTGCTGATCGACGACGACGAAAACCTCGGCCCGCCGCTGGCGACCTACTTCCAGCGTTTCGAGCTGCAACTGGTGCACGCCACCCGGCCGAGCGCCGGCTTGGCCCTGTTGCGGGCCGGTGGTTTTGACGCCGCCATCCTGGACGTGATGCTGCCGGAAATGGACGGTTTCGAGCTGTGCCGCACCATCCGCAAGGAAAGCGACATCCCGGTGGTGATGCTGACCGCGCGCGGCGAGGTGATGGACCGCATCGTCGGCCTGGAACTGGGGGCCGACGACTACCTGCCCAAACCGTTCGAGCCGCGCGAACTGGTCGCGCGCCTGCAGACCGTGTTGCGGCGCCTCAAGCCGGCGGGCAACGGCCACGCCGCGGTGCTGAGCGCTGCGCCCACGCTGCGCTTTGACGGGCTGGAAATCGACACCGCGCGCCGCAGCGTGCGCCGCCTGGACGGCGAGATCGAGCTGACCGGCACCGAATACGAACTGCTGCTGATGCTGGCGCGCGAGCCCGGCAAGGTCTTCAGCCGCGACGACATCCTCAACCAGTTGCGCGGCCACGAGGCCGACCTCTACACCCGCGCGGTCGACATCGTGGTCAGCCGCCTGCGCCGCAAGCTGGAGCCGCTGGACTGCATCAAGACCCTGCGCAACGCCGGCTATTCGCTGGCCTTGCGGCGGGAGGGCGCATGAGCCGCCGGCAGCCCTCGGCCTGGCGGCGCGCCAAGCACCGTGTGGCGCATTCGATCAAGCTGCGCATGGTGCTGGTGTTCCTGCTGCTCGCGACGGCCATGACCTTCATCTTCGTCACCGGTGCCCAGAAGGCCTTCTCGGTCGGCTGGCGCGACGCCGCACGCCCCTTGCTGATGGACTATGTCGACCAGCTCACGCGCGAATGCACCGGCGCCAGCGGCACCCCGAGCATCGAGCGGGCTCAGGCCATCATCGGGCGGCTGCCGCTGACCGTCACGATCCAGGGGCCCACGGTCAACTGGGCGTCGCACCCGAACCAGACCCCGCCCGACTGGCTGCAGGACAAGGTCGATCATGGGGCAGCATCGCGCGGGCGCCAGGGCGACCGCGGTGTCGACTGGCAGCAGGTCCTTCAGCGCACCACGGCCGACGGCCACGTGCTCACCTTCGGCATCAACGGCGAGGCGTTCGAACGCAAGCCGCGCATGATCGGCTACGCCCTGGTCTCGCTGCTGGTGCTGACCCTGCTGGCCTGGCTGTACGTCCGGCGCCTGCTCAAGCCGCTGGACGCCATCGGCGAAGGCGCACAGCGGTTCGGCCGGGGCGACTTCAGCCAGCCGATTCCCGAGCGCTGCATCCACGGCCCGGACGAGCTGGGCGAGCTGGCGCTGACCATCAACACCATGGGTCAGGACATCCACCAGATGCTGGAAGCCAAGCGCGCGCTGCTGCTCGCGATCAGCCACGAACTGCGCAGCCCGCTCACGCGGGCGCGCCTCAACGCCGAACTGCTGCCGGAAAGCGACGACGTGGACCCGCAGCGCAAGGCCCTGCTGCGCGACCTGCAGGAAATGGCCACGCTGATCAGCGACCTGCTGGAGAGCGAGCGCCTGTCGGGCGACCATGCCGCGCTGCAGCGTGCGCCCACCGACCTGCCGGCGCTGGCCGCGCAGGTCATTGAAGACCTGAAAGCCCGCCACCCCGGGGCAGCACGGGTGGCGGTGAGCGCCCCGGCAGGCATGCCCCCCGTGTCGGTGGACCCGTCGCGGGTGCGCCTGCTGCTGCGCAACCTGATCGACAACGCGTTGCGCCACGGCGCCGACGCCACCGAATCGCCGACCGTGACCCTCTCGGCCGATGGCGGGACGGTCACGCTGGAAGTGCGCGACCACGGCCCCGGCGTGCCCGAAGAGCAACTGGCCCACCTGGCGCAGGCGTTCTACCGCCCCGACAGTGCGCGCACCCGCGCTGCCGGCGGCGTGGGGCTGGGCCTGTACCTGTGCCGCCTGGTGGCGCAGGCCCACGGCGGCGTGCTGTCGGCACGCAACGCCGGGCCGGGACTGGTGGTGACGGTGACGCTGCGCATCTGACCGGCGGCATCCTGCTCAGTCGTCGATGGCAACGCCCAAGAGCTTCTTCACCTCGGTGACAGAGCCGTTGAGCCCCAGAGCGGCAATGCTGCTGTCCAGCAGAATGTCGATGGCCTCGATCAGGCGCTTGAGCAGGCCTTGGGGTTTGTCGTCTTCTTTTCGCGGGGCTGCCTCTGGTGCCGAAGCCAAGAGGCTCCGCTCCGGTGGGGTCCTGAGGTGCTGCTGGTTCTCTGTTGGCAGTGTGGCCAGGAAGCGCTCCAGCAGGTAGCTCACCATCCCCAGCTTGGCCTGGAGTTGCGCGCCGTACAGACCGTGCTCCTGGAGCTTGGTGGGGGTGGCGTCGTTGACCTTTTCCTCCCATCCGCTGCGCTGAAAGTCTTCCTTGAAGTGTGACCAGGCATGGCGGTACATGCTCAGGGCCCCTTCATCGAGCAACGGGCCCTTGTCCGGTGGCACATTGGCGGGATGCAGGCGCTCCGGGAACTCCAGGAACCCCATTACCCAATCGATGAAGGCGCCGATATCGTTCCGCGCGTTCGAGCTCTTCGTCGTTCATGCAGCCTCCTTGTCCGGCGCCGATGGGCGAGTGTCGCGATCATGGCAGCCGGCGGCGCCAATCACCAGGAAGTCGTTGACCTCTTGGCGTGCCCTTGTTCGTACAGGCCCGCTCAGCGTGACAGCAGACTGCCCAGATCAACCCCCCCATCGGCCGCCTGTTCGGTGCTGGGCGATACCCCCGCATCCAACAGCTTGCGCGCCTGCAGATGGTCTTTGGCGGCGTTGACGCTGTCGACCGCGATCAGGCGGCCGTCCTTGAAGTGGTAGACGCTGAAGCCGGTGCCGGCGGCCATGTCGCCGCGCACGGCCCAGCGGTCGGCGCCGGTGGACAGGCCCGCCATCTGCAGCTTGCGGTCGTACTGGTCGCTCCAGAACCAGGGGGTGGCGGTGAAGGGGCGGTCCTGCCCGAGCAGGGCCGCCGCCGCGCTCTTGCCCTGTTCGGTGGCGTTCTGCACCGATTCCAGGCGCAGCAAGGTGCCGTCGGGCAGACGCCGTGCCGTGCAGTCGCCGGCCGCGACGATGTGCGGATCGCTGGTGCGGCCGCAGGCGTCGACCACGATACCGCGGTCGCAGGCGAGCCCCGCCTGCAGCGCCAGCGCGTCGTTGGCGCTGACGCCAATGCCGACCACGACCAGCCCGGCGGGCAGCACCTGGCCGTCGGCCAGCTTCACGCCGCGCACGCCGTTCGCATCGGTGTCGATGGCCGCGATCTGCGCGCCAAAGACCAGCTCAACGCCGTGGCTGCGGTGCAGTTCGGCATACCAGTCGCTGAGCACCGGCGCCAGCACGCGGCCCAGCAGGCGCGGGGCGGCTTCGAGCACGGTCACCCGCGCCCCTTTCTTGCGCGCCGTGGCCGCCACTTCCAGGCCGATGAAGCCGCCACCGATGACCACCACGGGCAGGTTCTTCTCCACACACCCGGCCATGCGTTCGGCGATGGCGCTGGCGTCCGCGCGCGAACGCAGCGGCAGCACACCCGCCGCGTCGGCACCGGGCAGCGGCAGGGCACGCGGGGTGGCGCCGGTGGCCAGCACCAGGCCGCTGTAGGGCAGGCGGCTGCCATCGGCCAGTTGCACGGTTTTGTGGGCACGGTCGATGGCTTGCACGGCGGCGTCGGTGCGCAGTTCGATGCCTTTTTTCGCCAGCATCTCGGGCGCGCGCATCACGAGTTGGGCCGCGTCCATCTCCCCGGCCAGCCAGGCTTTGGACAGCGGCGGGCGGTGGTAGGGGCCGTGGGGTTCGTCGCCCAGCAGGGTGATGGGGCCTTCAAAGCCGCCGCTGCGCAGGGCCTCGGCTGTCTGCAGGCCGGCCTGGCCGGCGCCGACGATGACCACGCCCGGGGTGCTCGCTGCGGCCGTCATTCCTGGCACTCGGGCAGGGTGACCACACCGCCTTCGAGCGCGGCGCTGGCCTTGATCTGGCAGGCCAGCCGGCTGTTCGGGCGGCGCTCGGCGGTCACGTTGTCCAGCATGTCCAGCTCGCCTTGCGCGGGGGCGGGCAGCACGCTGGCGAGGAAGTCGTCCACATAGCAGTGGCAGGTGGCGCAGGCGCAGGATCCGCCGCATTCGCCGATGATGCCTTCGACGCCGTTGGCCGTGGCGCCTTGCATCAGGCTCCAGCCGTCGGGCAGGTTCAGGGTGGTGGACTGGCCGCTGGCTTCGATGAAAGTGATGTTTGCCATGGTGGGACCTAAGGACCTCAGAGGTCAAAAGCTGCCGGCGGCGGGGCCGGCGGCAGCAGGAGAACGGGGCAGGGGCGGGGGGCTTACTGCACCTTGAGCTGCAGCACCAGCGGGCTGCGGAAGGTGGACGAGGGCATCCAGGGCAACTGGTCGGCCACGCGGGTGTAGTCGGGCACGACCTTGTGGAATTCTTCGAAGGCGATCTTCACCGCCAGGCGCGCGATGGCCGTGCCCAGGCAGGCGTGCACACCGCCACCGAAGCCCAGGTGCCCGCGCGGCTTGCGGGCGATGTCGTAGACGTCGGGGTTCGGGTACTGGCGTTCGTCGCGGTTGCCCGAGCCGTAGGCCAGGCAGACGAAATCGCCTTCCTTCATGGTCTGGCCGTGCAGGGTCACGTCCTTCATCAGGCGGCGGCGGAAGCGCTGGGCCGAGGTGTTGAAACGCAGGCTTTCTTCCACCGCGTCGGGCAGCAGGGCCGGGTTGGCGACCACGGCGCGGCGGGCCTCGGCGTAGGTGGCGAGGTTGTAGGCCATCATCATCATGAAGCCGCCCAGGGACTCGACGCCGGCCATGATCAGCGTGGTGGTGGTCAGCAGCACCTCGCGGTCGTCCAGTCGGTCGCCGTCGATCTCGGCCAGCGCGAAGTGGCTGATGAGGTCGTTCTTGGGCTCGGCGCGGCGCATGGCGATGACCTTGCTCGCGTATTCCTGCATCCAGTTGTAGGCGGCGATGTGCTCGGGGCCCTTGGCGCGGGTGCGGGCGTCGCTCTGCACCATCAGCACCGCGTTGTCGCGCACTTCCTGCTCGGGCACCAGGGCGTCGGCGCCCATGGGCAGGCCGAGCGCGGCCATCAGCACCTTGACGGTGAACTGCGAGGACACGTCCTTGAAGTCGAATTCGTCAATGCCCCGGAGCTGGCCGAACACCTCTTGCGCCACGGCGCGAATGGGCTCTTCCAGCGCCAGCAGGTTGCGCTTCATGAACGCGTGCTGGATCAGGCCGCGCAGGCGGTCGTGCTTCGGTGGGTCGGAACTGCCCAGCGTGGCGCCGGCGCGCCCGGGCAGTTCGGTCATCAGGTTGCCGCTGGCGCTGGAATAGGTCTGCCAGTCCTGGCCGGCGGTGACGATGTCGCTGTAGCGCGAGAGCACCCACATCTGGGCTTCCTCGCTCCAGTAGCAGGGGAATTCGTCGCGCAGACGCTGGTAGGTGGGGAAGGGATCGGCGTCGATGGCCGGTGAATAGGGATCGAAATGGAAGCTGCCAAGGCCCATGTCTTGTCTCCTGTGGGGTGGATCGGGAGCCTGAACTGTAGGGTTCGGACCGCTTCAAGACACTGCACAAAGCAGGGATAATCTGGGTACTTTTTGATCAAGATAGTGCCGATGGCAGCCACCGCATCCCGCCGCCCATCCTCGACAGCCACCCGCCGGCCGGTAGCGGCCATTCCCCGTTTTGCGCTGTACGGCGAAGCGGCGCGGCCGGGTGAAGAGCTGCTGCATATCGAGGAAGTCCAGTCGCGCAGCCGGCTTTACCACTGGGAAATCGATGCCCATGTGCACCAGGGGCTGTACCAGATTCTGTGGATCGGCGCGGGTGAGGCCGAGGTGATGCTGGACGAATGGCGGGCCCGGGTGCAGGGGCCCGCAGCCATCGTGGTGCCACCGGGCGTGGTGCACGGCTTCCGGTTCGAGCCCGAAACCCAGGGGCGGGTGCTCACGCTCAGCGCGCGGTTTCTGGTGGAAGGCGAGTTCGAAGGCATCGGTGCGGCTTTCCGGTCGCTGTTCATGGCGCCGGGGGTCTTGCACTTTTCCGAAGACGATGGCGAGGCGCAGCGGCTGAACGTGCAACTGGCGGAGCTGTCGGCGGAGTTCGCGCTGCCGGGTGCGGCGGACGCGCCCGTGCTGCGCTGGCTGGCGCGCGCGGTGGTCTGGCGCCTGGCCCGTGCCAGCGACCAGGGGCAGCGCGAGGGCGGTGAATCGCGGGCCCACCGCGCGCTGTTCACGCGCTTTTTGCTGCTGGTCGAGCAGCACTTTCTGGCCCACTGGCCCATGGAGCGGTATGCCTCGCGGCTGGGGTTGTCCACCCAGCGGCTGAACCGGCTGGTGCGTGGTGAGCGCGGCTGCACGGCGCTGGAACTGGTGCACGAACGGCTGACGCGCGAGGCGTGCCGGCGCCTGATCTACGTGGCAGCGCCGGCGGCCAGCCTGGCGCTGGAGCTGGGCTTCGAAGACCCGGCCTACTTTTCGCGCTTCTTCAGGCGGCGTACCGGGGCCAGTCCCCAGCAATGGCGGCGGGCGCACGCCGAAGGCCGGGTGCAGGCCGAGCCGGCACCCGAGGGCGCCGGCCCGGGGTCATGACGCTGGCCGGCGGGCCACATCGGCCAGCTTGATCTCGAACACGCCGTAGCCGTCGGTGGAGACGCCCAGCCGCTCCCCGGGCAGGGCCAACAATTCGCGCAGACGCATGTCGACGCTGAGGCGTTCGAGCGACACCACGCGGTGCTGGTCATCGATCAGGCCGACGAACAGCGACATGCCGCGCAAGGACGTGATGAGCACGCACTGCAAGGGCGCGTAGCGCTCGGCCAGTGTGCTCGGGCAGGCCAGGATGTCGCTGGGCGCGACGGCCGGAATGAACGAAAACAGCGGCTCGTCGAAACGCGCCGGATCGCCCATGGGTTCGTGCGGCTGGCCCTGGTAGGTGGAGCCCAGCGAATACAGCGGCCAGCCGTAGTTGTGACCACGCTGCAGCAGGTTGATCTCGTCGCCGCCCTTGGGGCCGTGGTCGGTGGCGTAGAGCGCACCGCCCACGCGCACCAGGCCCTGCGGGTTGCGGTGGCCGCTGGAATGCACCACGAAGGTCTCGCGCGCCGGGCCTTCACCGCGCAACTGGGCATCGGGGAAAAACAGCACCTTGCCGTAGGGCGAGGCCGGGTCCTGTGCCAGGCCGGCGATGCGCAGGTCGTCCGATGGCGTGCCCAGGCTCATGAGGATGCCACCTTCGTCGGCCACCCAGCCGCCGCCGATGGCGCTGAAATCGATCTCGTCCACCGGTGGCAGGCAGGGCGCGCGGAACACCTCGCGGCGTGCCGTCACGTTCACCAGCGACGCGAAGCGGCAGCCCTCGGGCAACGCCTGCATGGACACCAGCGCCAGCGTCTGGCCCTGGTAGCGGAACACCTGCTTGATGCCGCCGCCGCGGAAGGTGGAGGGCTTGGCATCGGTGATCACGCTGCCCAGTTGCCAGTGTGCCCAGTGCACGTCCACATCGTTCTGCTCGATCTTCACCGGCAGGGCGCCGCCCTCGTCGATGAAGCCGGCGGTCTTTTCGGTGCTGCCGTACGCGGGCAGGTGCAGCAGTTCGAGCGAAAAGTCGTTGGCGGTGAAGACCTTGATCTCGTCCGACTGGAGCGCCTGGCCTTGCGGGGCACCGCCACTGAGTTTTTCGCGCAGGGTCACCCACTGGTGCACCGCGGCGATTTTCAGCTCCTTGATGCCGTAGTAGGCGAAGTCCTTCTGGGTGGCCGAGCGCAGGCCCATGAGGAAACCGGCCAGGGCACCGCCGAGCAGCAGCACCCCGATGAGTGCGCGACGGCGCAACGACGACAGACGTTTCATGGCAAGGAGGGTGGGGGTCTCAGGGGGTGCGCTGGGCACGCTGGTCGAGCCAGCCCAGTGCGAAGGCCAGCGCGTCGCCGCCCATGGAGCTCAGCCGCATCACCAGGCTCAGGCCCAGCACGACCGAAATGCCCAGTTGCGGTGCCAGCAGTTTGAGCATGACGGCCTCGCGCACGCCCAGGCCGCCGGGTGCACCGGGCACGATGTAGCCGGCGGTCCAGGCCAGGGTGAACAGCAGCGTCAGTTGCAGCCAGTCCACCTCGGGGTGGCCGAACACCACGGTGGCCTGCAGCCAGAGCACCGAGCCGAGAACGGCAAAACACAGCATCATCAGCGCCGAAACGAGCAGTGCTGTGCCCAGGCGCGGGGCGGCCACCAGATCGCCCTTGCCCAGCTTGCGGCTGATGCCCGGGGCCACGGCGTTGAGCAGGTGCACCCCGATAAAGGGCGCAAACAGCATCAGGCCACCCAGCAGCGCCATGTAACCGGGGTGGGCGTTGTCGACCAGGCCTTCGTGCAGGTCGTCCACGTACACCAGCAGCGCCACCACGGTGAATGCCGAGCTGATCGCCAGGGTCCACACCACCTCCACGGCCATGGTGGCCACAGTCTTGCCGGTGGGCACGCCTTCCTTGGCGGCCAGCAGGGCGCGGCCGGTGTAGTGGCCGATGTTGCCCGGCAGGTATTTGCCGAACTGCGAAATGGCCACGATGCGCAGGGCCTGGCGGTAGCCCAGATGCACGCCCTGGTCGCGCAGCAGGCACTGCCACATGAGCGCGATCAGGATCACGGTGAACAGTGTGCCCAGCACCGACAGTCCCAGCACACCCAGCGTCGAGGCGGTCCATGCGATGGCCGGCAGGTGATGGAGGTTGACCCAGAGCTGGTAGACGAAATAGGCGCTCGCCAGCGCCAGCAGGGCGACAGCCAGCCCATGAGCCACACGCCGCACCAGCGGGATCGGGAGATGGGGGGCAGTGGGCGAATTCATGCGAACCGGTATCGATACACCCATTCTAGGAAGCGAAGCTTAAATTTCAGGGGCTTCCTGTGCGGTTGTGGCGGGGAACACGCCATCGACCACGGATTCGATGCGCGCGCGCAACCAGCGGTGCGCGTCGTCCTGCTGGTGCCGGCGGTGCCAGATCAGGTACATCGGCAGGCCCGGGCAGGGCAGCGGCATGGCGACGCTGGCGAAATCGCGCAGCAGACCCCGGGCCATCAAACCCGGGGCAGCGGCCAGCAGCGGGCTGCCACGCAGGAAGGCGGGCACCCCGGCGAAACCCGGCACCATGACCGCGAAGCGGCGCTGGACGCCCCGAGCCAGCAGCGTGTGGTCCAGATCGAGCAGGCGCCGGGGCTCGTAGACCACGCTCACATGGTCGGCCGCCAGCCACTCCGCCAGCGACTGCGGCGCGTCGCGCACGGCCGGGTCGTAGAACACGCGGTAGCGGTCTTCGAACAGGCGCTTTTGCACGATGTCGCTGCCCTCGGGCGGGCGGGGGCTGATCGCCAGATCGCAGGCCCCGTCGCGCAGCATCTCCAGGCTGGGAATGTCCGACGGGATGATCCGCAGCGCCACGCCGGGGGCCTCGCTGCGCAGGGTGGTGGCCAGCGCTGGCAGCAGCACGTCGCGCTGGAAGTCGTTGGCGGCGATGGTGACCGTGGCGCGCCAGCGTCCCGGCTCGAAGGCGCCGGCGTGGGCGAACCCCTGCAACTGGCGCAGCAGTTCGCGGGCGCGCTCGGACAACGCCAGCGCACGCGCGGTGGCCACGATGCCGCGCCCGCTTTTGACGAACAGTGGGTCGCCCGTGATGGCGCGCAGCTTGTCCAGCTGGTGGCTGACCGCCGATTGCGTGACGCCCAGCGCCTGTGCCGCCCGGGTGATGCTGCCCGCGTCGATCACCGCCACCAGCAACTGCAGCAGGCGTGCGTCCAAATCTGACCAATCGAAATCATTCATGTATCAAATGATCATTGATCTGTTTATCTTTGGCAATGCCGGCGGAATACTCGCCCCAGATTTCCGCCCATTCCATCCCACACAGGAGGCATTCGTGAGCCAGACCATCCCCGGTACCACCCCGTTCGACGGCGACGTCGCGCAGAAGGGCTACGCCCTGAACAAGATGTGTTTTTCCTTCAACCACCAGGCCAACCGCGACGCTTTCGTGGCCGATCCCGAGGCCTACATGCAGCAATACGGTCTCAACGCGCAGCAGGCCGAGGCGATCCGTTCCAAGCAGGTGCTGGCGTTGCTGGCTGCGGGCGGCAATGCGTACTACCTGGCCAAGTTCGCCGGCATCTTCGGGCTGGACATGCAGGACATCGGCGCCCAGCAGACGGGCATGACCAAAGACCAATTCAAGGCCAAGCTGGTTGCGGCCAACGAGCAATGCTGATTCGCAAGGAAGACTGACATGGCACAACTCATCGGTGGCCTGGCCACATCGCACATCCCCGCCATCGGCGGCGCCATCCACAAGGGCAAGCAGAACGAGCCTTACTGGAAGCCCTTCTTCGACGGCTTTCCGCCCATCCACCAATGGCTGGGCCAGGTCCAGCCCGACGTGGTCGTGGTGTTCTACAACGACCACGGGCTGAACTTCTTCCTCGACAAGATGCCGACCTTCGCGGTGGGGGCCGCAGCCACCTACAGCAATGCCGACGAGGGCTGGGGCATTCCCACGCTGCCGCCGATCCCGGGTTGCCAGGATCTGTCGTGGCACCTGATCAATGAGCTGATCGCCAAGGAGTTCGACATCGTGACCTGCCAGGAAATGCTGGTGGACCACGCCTGCACGCTGCCGTTCAAGCTGTTCTGGCCTGACCACGAGGTGGCGCCGGTGCAGATCGTGCCCATCAGCATCAACACGGTGCAGTTCCCGCTGCCGACGGCCAAGCGCGTCTACAAGCTGGGCAAGGCTGTGGGGGAAGCGATCGTGAACTGGCAGAGCGACAAGAAGGTGGCGGTGATGGCCACGGGCGGTCTGTCGCACCAACTGGAAGGCGAGCGCGCCGGGTTCATCAACAAGGCGTTTGATCTGCAGTTTCTGCAGAGCATGGAAACGAATCCGGAGTGGGCGACGCAGTTCACCGATCTGGAGCTGGTCGAGAAGGCAGGCACGCAGGGGGTGGAACTGCTGATGTGGCTGGCCATGCGTGCAGCGCTGACCGCGGGTGGGGCCGGTGTGCGCAAGGTGCACAGCAACTACCACATCCCGATTTCCAACACGGCCACGGGTGTGCTGGCGCTGGAGACGATCTGACTTTTTTGTCGGCGTCTGGCGCTGATAAAGAGAGGGAGCCTTTGGCTCCCTTTTTCGTTCCAGTACACGTGCGGGTGCCAGGATCGTCCGGTATCCGACTCCGCGAATGTCCCCCGGCTTGGGCTGCGCCCAAGCCTCCTCCTTTATTTCGCTGCGTCGGACACCGAACGCTCCTGACACCAGAGGCGCTGTGGGTGCTCCATGTCCATTCTGTGCGAACCACTTCGCTCGCGGGACGGGCGTGTCGGGTGCTTGACGCAGCGAAATAAAGGAGGAGGCGGCCGCAGGCCGCCGGGGGACATTCGCGGAGGCAGGTGCCGGGTGCTCCCGCTGCCGCCCGATGCCTCTGAACGAAACCTGCAGAGCAAAAAAACGGGGACCCGAAGGTCCCCGCCATGTCGAAGCGAAACGCTGAAGTCAGATCACAGCGAATCGATGAAGCTGCGCAGCTTGTCCGAACGGCTCGGGTGCTTGAGCTTGCGCACGGCCTTGCTCTCGATCTGACGAATCCGCTCGCGCGTCACGTCAAACTGCTTGCCCACTTCTTCCAGCGTGTGGTCGGTCGACATCTCGATGCCGAAACGCATGCGCAGCACCTTGGCTTCGCGCGGCGTCAGGCTGTCCAGGATCTCCTTGACCACCTCGCGCAGACCGGCCTGCATCGCGGCCTCGATCGGCGCGGTGTTGGCCTGGTCCTCGATGAAATCGCCCAGGTGCGAATCGTCGTCGTCGCCGATCGGCGTCTCCATGGAGATCGGCTCTTTGGCGATTTTCATGATCTTGCGGATCTTGTCCTCGGGCATCTCCATCTTCTCGGCCAGGATGGAGGCGTCGGGTTCGAAGCCGTGTTCCTGCAGATGCTGGCGCGAGATGCGGTTCATCTTGTTGATGGTCTCGATCATGTGCACCGGGATGCGGATGGTGCGGGCCTGGTCAGCGATCGAGCGGGTGATGGCCTGACGAATCCACCAGGTGGCGTAGGTCGAGAACTTGTAGCCGCGGCGGTATTCGAACTTGTCCACCGCCTTCATCAGGCCGATGTTGCCTTCCTGGATCAGGTCCAGGAACTGCAGACCGCGGTTGGTGTACTTCTTCGCGATCGAGATCACCAGACGCAGGTTGGCCTCGATCATTTCCTTCTTCGCGTCGCGCGACGAGGCCTCGCCCTCGTTCATGCGCTTGTGGATGTCCTTGAGCTGGGGCAGCGGCACCACCACGCTGTTCTGGATGGTGAGCAGGCCCTGCTGCAGTTCCTGGATCGGCGGAATGTTGCGTTCCAGCACGGTGCTCCAGGGCTTGCCGGCGGCCGATTCCTTCTCCACCCACTTGAGGTTCAGCAGGTTTTCGGGGAAGGCAGCGATGAACTTCTCCTGGGGCATGCCGCACTTGTCCACGATGATGCGGCGCAGCTCGCGCTCCTTCTTGCGCACCTCGTCAACCTGGCCACGCAGCGTGTCGCACAGCTTCTCGATCGCCTTGGCCGTGAAGCGGATGGTCATCAGCGTTTCGGTGATGTTGTGCTGGGTCTTGTGGTAGGTGGGGCTGCCGTAGCCTTCCTTGTCGTAGACCTTGTGCAGCTTTTCGAACTGCGCGCGGATCTTGTCGAAGCGCTCCAGCGCTTCGCGCTTGAGTTCTTCGAGCTTGCGCGTCAGGGCCTTGGAGCCGCCCTTGCCATCGTCGTCGTCGGCTTCGTCGTAGTCGTCGAAGTCTTCTTCGGCCACGTAGTCGTCGGCCGCGTCGGCGTCGGCGAAACCGTCGACCACGGTGGAGATCACCACCTTGCCTTCGCGGATTTCTTCCGACATGGCCAGCAGTTCGGCGATGGTGGCCGGGCTTTCGCTGATGGCCGCCATCATGTCGTTGAGGCCACCTTCGATGCGCTTGGCGATCTCGATTTCGCCTTCGCGCGTCAGCAGCTCCACGGTGCCCATTTCGCGCATGTACATGCGCACCGGGTCGGTGGTGCGGCCGAATTCGCTGTCCACGGTGGACAGCGCGGCTTCGGCGGCTTCTTCGGCCTCTTCTTCACTCGAACCGGTGGGGGCGTTGTCGGTGATGATCAGCGCTTCGGCGTCGGGTGTCTGCTCGTACACCGCCACGCCCATGTCGTTGAGCAGGGCGATCACCACCTCCAGCGTCTCGGCATCGATCAGCTTGTCGGGCAGGTGGTCGTTGATTTCGCCGTGCGTCAGGTAGCCGCGCGTCTTGCCCAGCTTGATCAGCGCCTTCAGGTGCTCGCGCCGGGTTTTGGATTCCTCTTCGGACAGGACGGTGTCGTCCAGGCCGAATTCCTTCATCAGCGCCCGTTCCTTGGCCTTGCTGATCTTCATGCGCAGCGGCTTGACCTTCTCCACCGGCTGCACTTCGTCGGCGACCTCCTCGACCACTTCTTCGGTGAGGTCTTCCTCCACGTCGCTCAGGTCGGCATCGTCGAGGTCGGCGTCTTCCTTGCCCTTGGGCTTGCGGCCGCGCTTGGCCGCGGGCTTGTCGCCGCTGGCCGCCTTGGCGGGGCGGCCGGGCTTTTTCTTGGCGGCCGGGGCGGCTGCGGTATCCAGTTCGTCAGCGGCGGCGGCCTTGGTTTTGGCTGCCTTGGCCGGCTTGGTGTCGTCCTTGGCTGCGGGTTTCGCGGGGGTCTTGGCGGTCACGGAAGTCGAGGCTTTCTTTTTCGTCGGCTCCGGAGCGGCCGCGGCGGCGGACTTCTTGGCGACTTTGGTGCTGGAGGCGGGCGTACTGGCTTTCTTCGCGGGCATGAGAACCTCAAAAAAAACGGCAGGAAGGTAACCGGCTGAGACACACAAAAACGCCAGAAATTCACCGCAGGCGGTGCTTTCCGGGGGTTCTTGTCGGGCACGATGCCCACCCTGGGCCGGTCAGGGGCGGGCCTGCAAGCTGGTGGGCGAACATTTGGTGTGCAGTCCTTGCGGGGTGTCCGTCAGGCCCGTGGTGGGCGCTGAGGTGGCCGGGATCATGTGAGTCCACGTGGCCCCTGTGCTGGGGTCGGGCCGGTGCCGGAGGTGCTGCTGTCGCGCTTGCGGTGCAAAAGCCCTCAATTATACCAACGGGATCGTTTTCAGGGTGCGCAGGCGCTCGTGGATCTCGCGCAGTCGCTCGCGCGCCACAGGATCCAGGGCCGCCCGGGCGCTCAGCGCCTGGCTTTCGCGCTCGAGCTCGTCGCAGCGCAGCCGGTTCATCACGCCGTCGAGTTCCTGCAGTTCGGCCTCACTGTCGGCGGCGACGGTCGCCTGTTCGACTTCGGCGCACACGTAGGCCTCGAAGCTCTCCCCGCGCAGGGCTTCGCGCAGGGCGGCCCAGGGCAGGGGGCCGTGTTCGTGCAATTGCGCCTCCAGCCAGGCGAACACCGGGCCGTGGGGCGCTGGCAGGTGGGCCAGCATGGCGTGGTCGTCGGCCGACAGCCGGTCCCAGGCTGCGGCATTGGCCAGCAGCAGGCCCACGGCACGGTCGACCCGGCTGCGGCTGGCCCGCTGCTGGCCGAGCATGCGCGGTGGCGGCGGTGGCGAGCGCCGCCAGTTGCCGCTGCCACTGCGACCGCTGCCCGACCAGGGTTGGCGGGCGGGCGAACCGCCGCGCGCCGTGCTGCCCGACACACCCGATGGGCCGGCTGTGTGGGGCGCAGCGGCCGCGTTGGCCGGTGCGGTGTTCGGAGCGTGGGCCGCGTCTGCCGAACGGGCCCGCGCAGGGCGCTGGCCCGGGCCGGGTTTGAGCCAGATCTGGTGCAGATCGGCGCTGCCGATGCCGATGTCGCGGGCCAGTTCGGCCAGCAACTGCTGTTTGAGAGCACCTTCCGGCAGCGCTGACCACAGGGGCTGAGCCTGCGCGGCGAGCCGGGCACGGCCCTCGGCGCTGCCGAGGTCGCAGTCGGCGCTGGCGGCGTCCACGAGGAACCGCGAGAGCGGGGTGGCGCCCTGCACGAACTGGGCGAAGGCGTCGGCACCATGAGCACGGATGTAGCTGTCCGGGTCATGCTCGGGCGGCAGGAACAGAAACTTCACGCTGCGCGTGTCGGTCGCCAGCGGCAGGGCGGCGTCCAGCGCCTTGCGCGCGGCACGCCGGCCCGCGGCGTCGCCGTCGAAGCTGAACACCACCGCGTCGGTGAAGCGGAACAGCTTGTGCACATGGTCGGGCGTGCAGGCCGTGCCCAGCGTGGCCACCGCGTTGGCAAAGCCCAGCTGGGCCAGGGCCACCACGTCCATGTAGCCTTCGGTCACCAGGGCATAACCGTGCTGGCGGATGGCGGTGCGGGCCTCGAACAGGCCGTACAGTTCGCGCCCCTTGCTGAACACCGGGGTTTCGGGCGAGTTCAGGTATTTGGGTTCGCCTTTGTCGAGCACGCGCCCGCCGAAGCCGATGCACTCGCCCTTGACATTGCGGATCGGGAACATGATGCGGTCGCGGAAGCGGTCGTAGCGCTTGGCCTGACCGTCCTGGCCTTTTTCGTCCTCGTGCTCGATCACCAGGCCCGACTCGACCAGCAACGGTTCGCTGTAGTCCGGAAACACCCCGGCCAGGTGGCGCCAGCCTTCCGGGGCGTAACCCAGGCCGAAGGCCTTGGCGACCTGGCCGGTCAGGCCCCGGCCCTTGAGGTAGTCCACGGCGCGGGGCGCATCCTTGAGGTCCTTCTGATAGGCCTTGGCGGCTTTCTCCAGCACGTCGGTCAGGGTGGCCTGCTTCTGGCGCTGCTGGGCGGCGCGCTCGCGCTCCTGCGGGGTCACGTCGTCTTCGGGTACCTGCAGACCCACTTGCTGGGCAAGGTCCTTGACGGCTTCGATGAAGCTCATGCCCGTGTGTTCCATCAGAAAGCCGATGGCGTTGCCGTTGGCACCGCAACCGAAGCAGTGATAGAACTGCTTGCTGGGGCTCACGCTGAACGACGGCGACTTTTCCCCGTGGAAGGGGCACAGGCCCATGAAGTTGGCGCCGCCTTTCTTGAGCTGCACGTAGCGTCCCACCACATCGACCACGTCGACGCGGGCGAGCAACTCCTGGATGAAAGACTGGGGGATGGCCACGCGCTATTCTCTCGCATGCGCTGGCCGCAGGCCGGCACCGCAACGGAGCCCCCATGACGAGCATTTACGACCAGGACCTTCCCCGCAACGAGGCCAATTTCGCCCCGCTGACCCCACTGGCTTTCATCGAGCGTTCCGCCGAGGTCTACCCCGACCGGCTGGCCATCGTGCACGGCGCGCTGCGCCAGACCTGGGCGCAGACCTATGCCCGCACCCGTCAGTTGGCCAGTGCCCTGCGCAAGGCCGGCATCGGCAAGAACGACACGGTGGCGGTGATGCTGCCCAACACACCGCCCATGGTGGAGGCCCATTTCGGCGTGCCCATGGCCGGGGCCGTGCTCAATACCCTGAACACCCGGCTGGACCCGGAGGCGATTGCTTTCATGCTTGATCACGGCGAAGCCAAGGCCGTGATCGTCGATCCGGAATTCGCCGGCACCCTGGCCAAGGCGCTGCCGCTGCGCCAGTCGGCCACGCCGCTGTTGGTGATCGACGTGGAAGATGCGTTGTTCCCCGGTGATGCCCAGCCCGTGGGCAGTACCACCTACGAAGCCTTCCTGGCCGGCGGCGATCCGGCCTTCGACTGGGCCTGGCCGGCCGATGAATGGGACGCCATCGCCCTCAACTACACCAGCGGCACCACCGGCAACCCCAAGGGCGTGGTCTACCACCACCGCGGCGCGGCGGTGAACGCCATCAGCAACATCCTCGAATGGGACATGCCCAAGCACGCGGTCTACCTGTGGACGCTGCCCATGTTCCACTGCAACGGCTGGTGCTTTCCCTGGACCGTTGCGGCCCGCGCCGGGGTGAACGTGTGCCTGCGCCGTGTCGAAGCGCAGGCAATCTTCGATCTGATGCGCGAGCACGGGGTGACCCACTACTGCGGGGCCCCCATCGTGCAGGGGTTGCTGGTCAACGCCCCGGCCGCCATGAAGGTGGGCCTGCCTGCCGGCATCAAGGCCATGGTGGCCGGCGCCGCGCCGCCGGCCTCGATGATCGAGGGCATGGAACAGATGGGGTTCGACCTCACGCACGTCTATGGCCTGACCGAGGTCTACGGTCCGGCCACCGTGTGCGCCAAGCACGAATCCTGGAACGAGCTGGACATCGGCGAGCGTGCCCGGCTCAATGCGCGCCAGGGCGTGCGCTATCACCTGCAGCGTGGGGCGCGCGTGCTCGATCCCGAAACCATGCAGCCCGTGCCCGAAGACGGCGAGACCATGGGCGAGATCATGTTCAAGGGCAACATCGCCATGAAGGGGTACCTGAAGAA
Organism: Hydrogenophaga electricum; assembly: GCF_030160815.1. NCBI lineage: Bacteria > Pseudomonadati > Pseudomonadota > Betaproteobacteria > Burkholderiales > Comamonadaceae > Hydrogenophaga > Hydrogenophaga electricum. Next base: position 143,568 of record NZ_BSPB01000006.1, read on the forward strand.
CCCCAAGGCGACGCAGGAGGCCTTTGCCGGCGGCTGGTTCCACAGCGGTGACCTGGCCGTGCAGTACCCCGACGGCTACCTCAAGATCAAGGACCGCAGCAAGGACATCATCATCTCGGGCGGCGAGAACATTTCCAGCATCGAGGTCGAGGACGTGCTCTACCGCCACCCCGACGTGCTGGCCGCCGCCGTGGTGGCCAAGCCCGATGCCAAGTGGGGCGAAACGCCGTGCGCCTTCGTGGAGCTGAAGTTCGGCGCCCAGACCACGCCGGAAGGTATCGTGGCCCACTGCAAGCAGCACCTGGCCGGTTTCAAGGTGCCGCGTTACGTGGTGTTCGGCGAACTGCCCAAGACCAGCACCGGCAAGATCCAGAAGTTCGAGCTGCGCAAGCGCGCCGGATCGGCCACCGCGATCGACGTGTAACCCCGTGGTCGCATGCAAGCGCCCGTAAGGGGTGCGTCAACGAAGCGCAGTCAGTGCCGTGGCGCTGGCGCTGCCAGGCCACAGGTGCGCTCCCCCTCGAAGCGCCGAAGGCGCGCTGCAGCGGGGAATACCGCACAGCGCGCTGGGGTGTTTTCAGTCCCCCGCCACAACCCCCTCACGGCGCGGGTCGGCGCCGCCGAACAGCACCGGCTGCCCGTGTACCTGGCCGCGCGCAATCGCCTGCAGGCCGCTGGTCATGGCCGTTTCACGCACCTCGTGACCACGCGACTTCAGTGCCTCGATGGTGGCCGGCGGAAAGCGCTTCTCTTCCAGCAGCGTCGGAGCGCCAGTGGCGCCGAAGTTCGGCAGGCTGATCGCCTGCTGCGGCAACAGGCCCCATTGATAGAGGCCGTACAGGGTCTTGGCCGTGTAATGGATGATGAGTGCCCCGCCTGGGCTGCCAGCGCTGGCGAGCAGTTGGCCGCTGGCCTTGTCGAACACCAGCGTGGGCGCCATCGACGACCGCGGGCGCTTGCCGGGCTGCACCCGATTGGCGATGGGGCGGCCCTGGGCGTCGGCGGGCGCAAAGCTGAAATCGGTCAGTTCGTTGTTGAGCAGGAAGCCCTTGACCATCTGGCGCGCGCCGAAGGCGTCTTCGATGGTGGTGGTCATGGCCAGTGCATTGCCTTGGGCGTCGATGATGCTGATGTGGCTGGTGCCGAACTCGGGTTGTTCGGCCATGGGGCCGAACGCCGTTCGCACCATGCCCGGCATGCCGGGCTGGGCGGCGGGCATGCGCTGGGTGCCGATCAGCGCGGCGCGTTCCTTCAGGTAGGCCGGGTCCAGCAGGCTCAGCCAGTTGCCGGCTGGCGCGGTCACAAAGTCTGGGTCGGCCACGTACTGGGCTCGGTCGGCGAAGGCCAGGCGCGCGGCTTCGGTGTACAGGTGCAGCCATTCGGCGCCAGGCAGGCCGTCGGTCAGCGGGAGGGTGGCGGCCGGTGTGTGCGCCAGGATGCCGAGGATCTGGCCCACGGCGATCGCGCCCGAACTTGGCGGTGGGAATCCGCAGAACGACAGCGCCCGGCCCTGGGCGCTGAAGTCGTGGCACAGCGCGGAGCGCTTCTTGGGTTGGTAGCCGGCCAGATCGGTCAGGGCCAGCTTGCCGGGGTTGGTCGGGTGGCCGGTGACCTTGGCGACGATGGCCTGAGCGACCTCGCCTTGGTACAGAGCGTCCGGGCCGCGCCGAGCGATGTCGCGCAGCACGACAGCCAGCTCGGGGTTCTTGAGCACGTGCCCGACCGGGTGTGGCGTACCGTCGGCCTGGTAGAAATAGGCGCGCGCGACCGGGTCTTTCTTCAGGTGTGGCTCAGCCGCCAGCATGGCGTGCAGGCGCGGGCTGACTTTGAAGCCCTGTTCGGCCAGCACGATGGCGGGCTCGAACAGCGCGGCCCAGGGCAGCTTGCCGTGTTCGCGGTGCACGAGGTCGAGCATGCGCACGGTGCCGGGTGTGCCCACCGAGCGGCCGCCGACAACGGCATCGTGAAAGGCCAGCGGTTTGTTATCCGGTCCGAGCAGGAGCTTCTCGTCGGCTGCGGCCGGCGCGGTTTCGCGGCCGTCATAGGCTTCAGTCCGGAGACCATCGTGGTGCAGCAGGAAAGCACCGCCGCCGATACCGCTGGACTGGGGTTCGACCAGGGTGAGCACCATCTGCACGGCGACCGCCGCGTCCACGGCGCTGCCACCCGCCTTGAGGATCTGGTAACCGGCGTCGGTTGCCAGCGGGTTGGCCGCAGCCACCGCAAAACGTTGTGTGACCCAGCCGGGTTTGTCCTGGTAGCCGGTGGCGCCCTCGGGCTGCTCGGGCGGCTGGTAGGCAAAGCGGCTTCCATCGTTTCGAGGCTGGCTGCTGCAGGCGGCCAACAGCAGGGCGATGGCGGTGGCGCCCAGCAGGCGTCGGCTTGGGTGGATGCGCATGATGGTCTCCCCAGGTTGGAGAGGCCATCATAGGGGCAAGGCGTGCGGTTGTGGTGCCCGCAAGGCGCTCAGCGCGGCGCCAGGCGGATCGCGCCGTCCAGGCGGATCACCTCGCCGTTGAGCATGTCGTTTTCGATGATGTGCTTGGCCAGCTTGGCGTAATCGGCCGGGGTACCCAGGCGGCTGGGGAACGGCACGCCGGCCGCCAGGGCATCCTGCACTTCCTGGGGCATGCCGAACAGCATCGGTGTGCCGAAGATGCCGGGCGCGATGGTCATGTTGCGGATGCCGTTGCGCGCCAGGTCGCGTGCGATGGGCAGCGTCATGCCGACTACGCCACCCTTGGTGGCACTGTAGGCGGCCTGGCCGATCTGGCCGTCGTAGGCGGCCACGCTGGCGGTGCTGATGAGCACGCCGCGCTCGCCGGTGGCCTCGGGCTCGTTCTTGCACATGGCGTCGGCCGCCAGGCGGATCATGTTGAAGGTGCCGACCAGGTTGACCATGATGGTCTTGGTGTAGACGGCCAGCGAGTGCGGGCCGTTCTTGCCCACGGTCTTTTCGGCGGGAGCGATGCCGGCGCAGTTGACCAGGCCCATGAGCTTGCCCAGGGACACGGCCTTGGCGACCACAGCCTGGCCGTCGGCTTCGCTGCTGACGTCGCACTGGACGAAGGCGCCGCCGATCTCTTTGGCGACCGCTTCGCCTTTCTCAGCCTGCATGTCGGCGATGACCACCGTGCCGCCGTTGGCCGCCAGCATGCGCGCTGTGCCTTCGCCCAGGCCCGATGCGCCGCCGGTGACGATGAAAACCTTGCCTGCGATGTCCATGAAATGCTCCTCGTTGGGTGGATTGACGTTGACGTAAACGTCAATTATGGCCGAGCCCGGTCTGTCTTCGTCGGGGCTGCCTCGGGGTGTCATGGTGTTTTCATCGTGGTGTCACAGAGCCCGCCTAGGCTGGCCGGTCTTTCACCGATTTCCGGAGCCCCGATGTTCGACGACCGAGACGCCCTCATGCACCGCATCCATGCCGATCTGATGGATGGGTACGACGAAGAGCTGGAGATGGAGATCGAGGACCGCCACGTCGACGAACTGGCCGGCGATCTCAGCCCGGAAGCCCTGCTGCAGCACAAGGAAAGCCGCCGCATCTACTTCCGTGAGCTGTTCCGGCTGCAGGCCGAACTCGTGAAACTGCAGGACTGGGTGCAGGCCACCGGGCACAAGGTGGTGATCCTGTTCGAGGGGCGTGACGCGGCCGGCAAGGGCGGAGCGATCAAGCGCATCACCCAGCGGCTGAATCCGCGCGTGTGCCGTGTGGTGGCACTGCCCGCACCCAGCGATCGCGAGCGCACGCAGTGGTATTTCCAGCGCTACATCCAGCACCTGCCGGCAGCCGGCGAGATCGTGCTGTTCGACCGCAGTTGGTACAACCGCGCCGGGGTGGAGAAGGTGATGGGCTTTTGCTCCGACGAGCAGTACGAGGCGTTTTTCCGCGACGTGCCCGAATTCGAGAAGATGATCATCCGCTCGGGGGTGCAGCTCATCAAATACTGGTTCTCGCTTTCGGACCAGGAGCAGGAACTGCGCTTCCTCGGGCGCATCCACGACCCGCTCAAGCAGTGGAAGCTCAGTCCGATGGACCTGGAAAGCCGCCGCCGCTGGGAGCTTTACACCAAGGCCAAGGAAGTGATGATCGAGCGCACGCACATTCCGGAATCGCCCTGGTGGGTGGTGCCGGCCGACGACAAGAAGAAGGCGCGCCTGAACTGCATCCACCACCTGCTGTCACAGATGCCCTATCACGAGATCGAACGCCCGGCGATCACGCTGCCCGAGCGGGTGCGGCATGAAGGCTATCGCCGCCACCAGGTGCCCGGCGAAATCTACGTGCCGCAGGTGTATTGAAGACAAAGGCCCGCATTTGCGGGCCTTTGTCTTCAATCTCAAATCGAGAGCTTGGCGTTACTGGCTTGACCGGGATGCCTGCGGTGTCCCCTCAATGAGGTGACGTGCCGCAGATACGGCACGGGGGGCTTTACTTGTAACCGACGCGGTCCAGCATCTGCTGAACCTTGGTCAGGTTTTTGGCCACCACGCCCAGCGGGATCTGTTCGGCCTTGAAGTGGTCGCCACCCATGGCCTTGAGGGCCGGGTTGTCGATCTTCACGCCTTTGGCGGCAGCAAATTCGTTGTTGCCGTTGGCGAAGTAGTCCTGCGCGAACGGGCTGGACAGGTATTCCATGAACGCAATGGCGTTGTCCAGATGCTTGGCGTTCTTGGCCACGGCAGCACCCGCGATGTTGACGTGCGTGCCGGTCGTGCCCTGGTTGGGGAAGACGATGCGCACCTTTTCCATGACGGCCCGGTCTTCCGGTTTGGTCGACTTGAGCAGGCGCGCCACGTAGTACGAGTTGCTTAGTGCCACGCCGCACTCACCCGACGCCACGGCCTTGATCTGGTCGGTGTCGCCACCCTTGGGCGCGCGGGCCATGTTGTCCACGACACCCTTGAGCCAGGCTTCACCCTTGGCGTCACCCATGCGCTCCACCACGGTGGCAAACAGCGACAGGTTGTAGGGGTGCGAACCCGAACGCGTGCAGACCATGCCCTTGAGTTTGGGATCGGCGAGCTGTTCGTAAGTGGCCACGTCTTCGGCCTTGAGGCGGGACGGGTCGTACACGATCACGCGGGCGCGGGTCGAGAAGCCGGTCCAGGTCACGCCGTCCTTGGTCGCATCGGCACGCAGGTTGGCGGGGATGGCGTCATTGAGCTTGGCCGACTTGATCGGCAGGAACAGGCCCTGGCTGTCGGCCGAGGCCAGACGGGCAGCATCGACCAGCAGAATCACGTCGGCGGGCGAAGCAGCGCCTTCGGCCTTCAGCCGGGCGATGATGCCGGCGTCGTCCGCGTCCACGCGGTTGATCTTGATCCCCGTGGTCTTCGTGAACTGCTCGTACATCGCCTCGTCCGTCTGGTAATGACGGGCCGAATACAGATTCAGAACCTTTTCCTGGGCCTGGACACCCAGGGAGGTCGCGATGGCGGCGAAGACAATGGAGAGCTTGGCAAACTGGCGCATGAAAGGCTTTCTGCGTGACAGGAAATGATCCGGTCGGGTGCGTCGACACCCCCGGTGTGGATGATGATTCATGCTAACACAAACACGAATTGTTCTTAATAAAATGGCGGGTTGGAGTGGGGTTTTGCTGCTCGCTCTGTGGCTGGCCGGTTGTGGCTCGACACCGCCGGTCCAGCCGGCTCAGCCCGCCCCGCCTCCGGCGGTGACCGCGCCCGAAGGGCGTCCGCCCCGCCTCGGTCTGGCGCTGGGTGGCGGGGCCGCACGGGGGTTTGCCCACGTTGGGGTGATCCAGGTGCTGGAAGCCCAGGGGATCCATCCCGACCTGATCGTGGGCACCTCGGCGGGCAGCCTGGTGGCGGCGCTTTACGCCACGGGGCGCAGTGCGGCCGAGCTGGAGAAGCTGGCGCTGTCGATGGACGAGGCGGCCCTGACCGACTGGAGCATGCCGCTGGTCAGTCGCGGCATGTTGCGCGGCGAGGCGCTGGCGCGGTTTGTGCGCCAGGCGGTGGATGGCCGGGTCATTGAACAGATGGCGCTGCCGCTGGGCATCCTGGCCACCGATCTGCAGACCGGCCAGGGGGTGCTGTTCCGCCGGGGCGACACCGCGCAGGCGGTGCGGGCCTCCAGCGCGGTGCCCGGCGTGTTCGCGCCGGTCTCGATCGGTGGCAAGGATTACGTCGATGGCGGGCTGGTGGCGCCGGTGCCGGTGCGTCAGGCTCGGGAGATGGGGGCCGAAGTGGTGATCGCCGTGGACATTTCCGCCGACCCGGCAGACATTCCGGCGGGCGGGCTGTTCAGCCTCTTGCCCAAGACCACGGCCATCATGGGGCAGAGCATCAACCGGCTGGAGCTGGCCAGCGCCGATGTGGTGTTGCGGCCGACACTGCCAGGCGTCGGCAGTGCGGACTTCCGTTCCCGCCAGCGCAGCATCGAGGCGGGCCGGGCCGCGATGCAGGCGGCGCTGCCGCGCCTGAAGGCCGAGCTGGCCCGTTTGCGTGTGGTCACCCGGCACTGATGTACGCTGAACGCGAGCGCGCTGTCAGCAGGTGCTCGGTCGGCGTGGCCAGAAAAAAAGCCCCAACCTTGCGGCTGGGGCTTGAAGGGGTCCGATGAAATCCGATTTCGAAAAGGACCCGAGGAGACAACCAGAAAAAACGGTCTTGGAGGACCAAGTGCCGCCCCTTCGAGGTCGGACTTGATCTTCCGGGATTTCGACCGCGCCAGACTTGATCGACATCAAGCCGGGAGCGGACAGCCCGATCAGCGCTTCTTGGCAGCAGCCTTGGTGGCGTTCACGGCCTGGCTGGTCACGGCGTTGAAGTTGGCTTCGGCCAGTTCGGTGGCTTGCTTGACAGCCTTTTGCACCGATTCCAGCGCGTTGTTGGAGGCAGAGATGGCGCTCTTGATCACGGCCACGGCGGTTTCGGAACCGGCGGGGGCGTTCTTGGCGGCGCTGTCCACCAGGGCGGCAAACTTCTTCTGGGCATCGGCGGCCTGGGCTTCAGCAGCCTTGCCGAATTCGCCGGTGGTGCCCGAAGCGATGTCGTACAGGTGGCGGCTGTAGGCGGCGGTCTTTTCGGCCAGGGGCTGGACCAGGCTGGCTTGCAGGGCCACGAGTTCCTGAGCGTCCTTGACGGACATCAGGGCCTGGGCGCTGTTGGCGGATTCGGCCAGAGCGGCCTTGGTGGCCTGGATGTTCAGCTCGACCAGCTTTTCCACGCCTTCGAAGGCTTTCTGGGTCAGGCCGAACAGGGTTTCGATGTTGGCTTTCTGGGCGGCAACGATTTGGTCAGCGGTCAACATGGTTTTAACTCCTGTGTTCAGTGTTGAAAAGGTAGTTGAAGGCTGCTTGGGAACACCGCGCTGTACTTGGACGCTGTTGTTCTTCGTTCGCTTTGCTGCGCTGCAACATGATTTGAATTATAGGGATGCCTTTGTCTGGTGCAAGCCCTTTTTGTTGCATTGCAGCATATTAGGGCCCTCGCTCTAAATCCTGGCTGCTCCGAGCCCGGCGGTTGGCGGGCCACAATGGCCCGGGTGAATGTCTACTACGCCGACCACTTTGTTTTGCCTTTGCCGGACGGACACCGTTTTCCGATGGCCAAGTACAGCCGCCTGCGTGAACGGTTGAGCGCAGAGTTCCCGACCCTGCGGTGGGGCGAGGCCAGGCCGGCCAGTGACCAGGAGTTGGCCCTGGTGCACGAGCGGGCCTATATCGCGGCCGTGGCCGAGGGCACGCTGGCGCCGGCTGCGCAGCGCGAGATCGGCTTTCCGTGGAGCCCGGCCATGGCCGAGCGGGCCCGGCGCTCCGTGGGGGCCACGTTGCAGGCCTGTCGCGCCGCGTGCGCGCACGGCGGCCTGGCAGCCAACATCGCGGGGGGGACCCACCACGCCTATGCCGACAAAGGCAGCGGCTTCTGTGTCTTCAACGATGTGGCCGTGGCGGCTCGGCTCATGCAGGCCGAACGGGCGCGGAGGCAACCAGGGCGGGCGCGGCTGCGGGTGGCCATCGTCGATCTGGACGTGCACCAGGGCAATGGCACGGCGCGCATCTTTGCCGACGACGAATCGGTGTTCACGCTGTCCCTCCATGGCGCCAAGAATTTTCCATTCCGCAAGGAAGCCGGGGATCTGGATGTACCCCTGCCCGATGGTTGCCGGGACGACGAGTACCTGGCAGCGCTCGATCACGCGCTGGCCGAACTGGACCGGCGATTCGATGCCGATCTGGTGCTCTACCTGGCGGGCGCCGACCCGCACGAAGGCGATCGTCTGGGCCGGCTCAAGCTCAGTTTCGATGGGCTGGAGGCGCGCGACCGCCGTGTGATGGAGTGGGCGTGGCAGCGGCGCCTGCCGCTGGCTTTTGCCATGGCCGGTGGTTACGGCAACGACCTGGAGGCGACCGTGCAGGTGCAGGTCAACACCTACCGGGTGGCGCTGGGCTACCACGCCCGCTGGCAGGCGCTGGCCGCGACGCCGGCGACAGGTTCCGGCACAGGCGGCTGGCAGAATGCCGCCGCATGAACGCCCCCGCTGCCCGCCCCCAGGCCTTGCCCCGCGACCACTACCGCGTGTTCCGTGCGATCGGCACGCGCTGGATGGACAACGACATCTATGGCCATGTCAACAACGTCGTCTACTACAGCTGGTTCGATACGGCGGTCAACGCCTGGCTCATCGAGCAAGGGGCGCTGGACATCCATGCGGGGGCGGTCATTGGCCTGGTGATCGAGACCCAGTGCAACTACTTTGCCCCGCTGGCATTTCCGCAGACGGTGGAAGCGGGCCTGCGGGTGGCGCATCTGGGAAAGTCCAGCGTGCGTTACGAAGTCGGGCTGTTTGCGCAGGGAGACCCCTCCGCCGCCGCATGCGGCCATTTCGTGCACGTGTATGTGGACCGCGAAACCCGCCGGCCCGTACCGCTGCCGGACCGGTTGCGCGAGACGCTGCAGACCCTGCTTTGACCCGCTGCCGGCAAGCCGGTACGGGGGCCGCCATAATGTTTTGAAATTGACGTATACGTCAATCAAAAAACAGGAGACCTGCATGACCCCCAATCCCCCGGGTGCCACCCAAGCCATCGACGCGGCGAGCGTGGATGCCGCCATTCAGAGCCGGCTTTCGGCACGCGCCTTCCTGCCAACGCCGGTGTCGCGCGACACGCTGGAGCACATTCTGCAAGTGGCAGCCCGTGCGCCTTCGGGCACCAACACGCAGCCGTGGAAGGTCTACGTGCTCCAGGGGCCCAGCCGGGACCGTCTGGTTGACAAGGTCTGCGCCGCGCATGACGCGCTGCGCGCCGATCCATCGCTGGCCGACCAGTATCGCGAAGCGTACGACTACTACCCCACCCAATGGGTCAGTCCCTACATCGACCGGCGGCGCGAGAACGGCTGGGGGCTGTATGGGCTGCTGGGCATCGGCAAGGGCGACAAGGACAAGATGCACGCCCAGCACCAGCGCAACTTCCGGTTCTTTGATGCGCCGGTGGGCCTGATGTTCACCATCGACAAAATCATGGGTCGGGGCTCGCTGGTGGATTACGGCATGTTCCTGCAGAACATCATGATCGCCGCACGCGCCCAGGGCCTGCACACCTGCCCCCAGGCCGCGTGGAACGGTTTTGCCCGGATCATCCTGCCGCACATCGGTGCGGGCGAGAGCGAGATGCTGGTCTGTGGCATGGCGCTCGGTCACGCCGATCCGGACGACAAGGTCAACGGCTTCATCACCCCGCGCGAAAGCGTCGCCAGCTTCACGCACTGGCTCGGCTGACGGCGCGGGGACTCCGCATGGCGGTCAGCGCGGGTCGGGCACCCAGCGACCGCGGCGTTCGCCTGGGAACGGGCGGGGCGGATGGCGGTCGGGCGGGATGATGCCCATGGCCACCAGGTTGGCACGGCTGTCGTAGCGGATCAGCACGACGTCGTCGGGCCGGTCCGAGCGGCGGTCGAAGCGGGTCTGGGCCACGCGATCGTATTCCCGGTCGCCGTGGCCGGTACCCAGTTGTGGGCCGGGTTCGGCGCGCAGCGAACGCCCGTGCAGCTCGGCCGGTGGCGCGTTCTGCGGGGCCGGTGCGTTGCGGCCATACGGGGTGTCGTAGGGGCGTGCGTCGGGGTTGCGCCAGGGCGTTTTGTCGCGCTCCTCGCGGAAGACCGCGATGCCGATCACGCCGACGTCGTCCGGGCGGCCGGTGCGTGCAGCGTAGGAGCGTGACAGGCGGGTGAATTCAAAGGCCGCGATTTCCCGGCGACTCTTGCGCCAGCCGTTGACCTCGTAGCGCTGCCAGGGGGCGATGACGTAGCCCGCTTGGTCGAAGGCCGCGGTTTCGCCGGTGACCACGTTGACGCCGTCGACCGACACGACGTTGAGCAGGCGCTCATCCGAGCGGTTGCGCAGCTCGATCGCGTAGCGTGCCCCGGGCTCGCCCGGGACCCACAGTTCACCGCGGTATTCGTAGACCGGGAGGATGTCGTCCGTGTCGCGGTTGACGACGCGCACGTCGACCAGACGTCCGGCCGCGTGGGCCGACAGCGGGGCCAGCAGGCCGACGCCAGCGGTCAGGCCCAGGGTTGCGCCCAGCGTGGTCCTGAGAACCGAGCGGCGGGAGAGGGAAGGGGTTGCGGAGGTCATGAAGCGTCTCCTGAATCCAAGAGGTGAATCGGAGCCTGCAGTACACCGGCTGGCTGTCAAGCCCAGGCTGCATGAGTGAAAACGGTGTGTAAAGAGTGGTTCGAAGCTGTTCGCGCGCTGCTGCGCGATGCCCCCGTGTTCTGGTACAAACCCGGCCTTGCCCCCGAAGGAGTGAATTCATGGCCCAGTTTCGCCAGGTGGTGCTGTTCACCGATACCGATGGCCGAGCCCGTTTCCGGGAGGACTCGCTGCCCCTGACCGAAGGCTCCCCAGCCGCCCGGTTGTCGCCGCTGTTGCCCGCATCGGGCCTGCAACTGCGTGAGAGCCCGGTGGGTTTTCGCAGCGACTTCCATTGCACCTCCGCCCCGCAGTGGCTTTTTGTCCTTCAGGGCCAGATGGAGATCGGCCTGCAGGACGGCAGCGCGCGCGTGTTTGGCCCGGGCGAGCATTTTTTCTCTGCCGACACCTTGCCGGAAGGCGCGACGTTCGATCCCTCCCTGCATGGCCACCGCAGCCGCCAGGTGGGGGACGAGCCACTGGTGACGGCGTTCGTGCGCGTCTGAGTCCGCGTTGCGGCTGCGTCAGCGGGCCAGGGCCTGTTCGACGGCCTTGCGGGTGTAGTCCGTCAGGTAGTCGAGGAAGACGCGGGTGCGTTGGGGCAGGTACTTGCGGCTGGGCAGGGCGGCATAGAGCGACAGGCGGGCGCTGATCCAGGGACTGAGCACCCGGACCAGGGCGCCGCTGTTGATGTGCGCGGCCGCCAGTTCGGCTGTGGTCGAGGTGATGCCGGCACCGTCCAGGGCAGCCCGGATCAGGGTGTCGGTGTGGTTGCTCCACAGCACCGGGGGCACGTCCACGTCAAACACCTCGTCGGGGGCATCGGTGCGGAACACGCGCCAGGGGTCGGTGCGCATCACCTCGGCAACGCGCAGGCAGTCGTGGTGAACCAGATCACGGGGGTGTTGGGGCGTGCCCCGCCGGGCGAGATAGGCCGGCGAGGCCACCAGGATGGCTTCGGTGCCACTGATGAGCCGGCGCGCGACGACGGCGGCGTCGTAGTCCTCGCGCACGCCCAGCAAGGTCACGTCATGGTCTTCGATCGGCGGGTCGGTGCGGTTGTCCACGTCGATGACGAGCCGGATACCCGGGTAGGCGCTGCGAAAACCCGCCAGCACCGGGCCCAGCACGTGCGTCGCCAGGGCGGGCACCGTCTGGATGCGCAGCGTGCCGCAGGGCTCGTTGTTCTGTGCACTGACCAGGGCATGGGCGTCGTCCAGGTCCTGGAGGATGGGGCGGATGCGCTCCAGATAGGTCTGGCCGGCTTCGGTCAGCGCCAGGCGCCGGGTCGTGCGCTGGATCAGGCGGGTGCCCAGGTAGGCCTCCAGGTCGGCCACCAACCGGGTCACGACCGCGGGTGACAGATCGAGCGACCGGGAGGCCGCTGCAAAACTGCCCTCGTCGGCGACGCGCTGAAAAACACGCAAGGTCTGTAGACGGTCCATGGCGATCCGGTGGTGGCCGAAAGATTGTTTCCGATATGGAAATTATCTATTGGGGATGTGGTTGTTTTTCTCTATCAAAAGAAATTTTACAGTTCAACCCAAGGCAGCGATACACACCCGTTCCGCCGTGAAACACAGCGAAACGCAGCGATACCGCACCGAGAAGACCGCCGGGTGATGGCCCGGCACCATGCAACCCGTACCGCAACTCTCCAAGGAAAACATCATGAACACCTCCCGCACCCTCGCTTCCGCTCTCGCCGCTGCTGTGCTGGCCGTTTCGGCCGGTCAAGTGCTGGCGGCCGATCCCGCGCCGCAGGGCAAGACCCGCGAACAGGTCAAGGCCGAACTGGCCGAAGCGCTGCGCACCGGCGACATCGTCGCTGGTGGCGACAGCGGCATGAAGCTCAACGAGCTGTTCCCGAACCGCTATCCGGTCAAGACCAGCAAGTAAGCGCGCACTTTGCGCAACAGGCGGGGATGTGCCCCGCACAACCTCCCCAGTCTGTTTGAAGGAACCATCATGAACACCCAACGTCGCTTCACTTCCGTTTTTGCTGCTGCCGTGCTGGCCATCGCCGCCGGTCAGGCCGTGGCCGCCGACCAGGG